>JBGPZN010000350.1:0-4047 GCA_041493815.1 Methylomirabilia bacterium | reverse complement strand
GTTCCTGCTCCCCACCGTCCGCCAGGAGGTCGACACGACGCTCGAGCTCGATCCCAGGAACCTCCGGGCGCTCGCGCTGTCCGGCAACGTCTTCCTGGAGGTGCCGGGACTGTTCGGCGGCGACCGCGCCAGGGCCGAGCAGCAGTTCCGCAAGGCGCTGGCGATCGACCCCCACTTCACCGTGGCCCGCGTCGACCTCGCCCGCGTCCTGATCGCCACCGCGCGCTACCCCGACGCCCGCCAGGAGCTGCGGCGCGTGGTCGACGAGCGCGCCCCCAACAGCATCGCCGACTGGACCGCCAAGGACCTGCCACGCGCCCGCCAGCTCATCGAGTCCCTCCAGGGCAAGTAGACATCGCCGGCGTGATCCGGCGGCTGCGGCGCACGCGGCCGGCCTGGAATCCGACGGCGCTGGCCGAGTTCGCCGAGGAGGGCGATCCCTTTCGTGTCCTCATCGCCTGCATCCTGTCGCTGCGCACGCAGGACACCACGACGGGCCCGGCGGCCGCCCGGCTGTTCGCGGTGGCGTCGACGCCCCAGACGCTGCTCCAGCTGCGGGCCACCCGCATCGCTTGCCTCATCTATCCGGTCGGCTTCTACCGCACCAAGGCCGGCGTGATCCTCGGCATCTGTCGCGATCTCATCGAGCGCTTCGGCGGCCGGGTCCCCGACACGATCGACGAGCTGCTGACGCTCAACGGGGTGGGCCGAAAGACCGCCAACCTCGTGGTGACGATGGGGTTCAACAAGCCGGGCATCTGCGTGGACACGCACGTGCACCGGATCTCGAACCGTCTGGGCTACGTGCGCACGCGCAACCCCGAGGAGACCGAGATGGCGCTGCGCGCGCGACTGCCGCGGCGCTACTGGATCGGCTACAACGACCTGCTGGTGGCCTTCGGCCAGAACGTGTGCGCGCCCATCTCGCCGCGCTGCTCGACCTGCCCGGTCAGCGCGCTCTGCCGGCGGGTGGGCGTGACCTCGGCGCGCTGACGCGCAGCCGCCGCAGCACGGCCAGGTTGCGGAGATCGGCCGCCGGCTCGGGGTCCTTCGGCGTCTCCAGCACCTTGGGGACAGCGGCAAAGCGCGCGTCGTTGAGCAGCAGCCGGAACGGGCCGAGCCCGAGCCGCCCGCGGCCGATGTTCTCGTGCCGGTCGAGTCCGGACCCCAGCGGCGCCTTGGCGTCGTTGAGGTGGAAGGCCAGCAGGCGCTCGAGGCCGACGGCCTCCGCGCACTCCGCCATCGCCGCGCGGTATCCCGCCGGCGCGCGGAGGTCGTAACCGGCCGCGAACAGGTGGCAGGTATCCAGGCACACGCCCACGCGCCGCGCGCGGCCCGTCCGGTCCAGCAGCGCGCCCAGCTCGCCGAACGTTCGCCCCAGCGTGCCGCCGCCGCCCGCCGTGTTCTCCAGCGCGATCCGCACGCGATAGCCGCGCGTGCGGCGCAGCGTCTCGCGAACCGCCGCGGCCACGCGGGCGAGACCGGCCTCCACACCGGTACCCAGGTGCGAGCCCGGGTGGATCGCCACGCACGCCAGACCCAGCGCCTCGGCGCGCTCGAGCTCGTCCGTGAACACGTCCACCGCGCGCGCCCAGGCGGCCGCATCCGGGCTGGCGAGGTTGATCAGGTAGCTCGCGTGAGCGAAGACCGCCGGGATGCCGGTGGCCCGGCGCGCCGCGCGGAACGCCCGGACCTCGTCGGCCCCGAGCGGCCGCGCCGCCCACTGCCGCTGGTTCTTGACGAAGATCTGCACGGCGAAGCAGCCGAGCGCGTGGCCGCGCTCGAGCGCCAGGTGCAGGCCGCCCGCGATGGACATGTGCGCGCCGAGCTCGTCGGGCCGCGCCATCTCAGCGCGCCGCCACTCCCGCGAGCAGCTCGGCCACGCGGGCGTGACGGAACGCCCACGCCCCACGGAGCTGGCGATGCACGAGCGCGGCGTGCAGCACGTGGCCGAGGGGGCCGAGCGGGGGTAAATACGTGACGCGATCCTCGATCCAGGTGCCACCGCCCTCCTCGATGAATCGGTGCCGATGCTCCCAGCGTGCCCAGGGGCCGCGCACCTGGACGTCGACGAACCGGTAGGGCGGATCGAACTCGCGGATGTAGGTCCGCCAGCGCAGCGGCAGTCCCAGCCAGACGATGCGGAAGTCGAGCACGGCGCCGGCCGCCAGCGTGACGCCCGGCGTGAGCAGGCGCAGGCGGAGCGCGGGCGGGCTGAGGCGCGCGAGGTTGGCGGGATCGGCGAAGAACGCGAACACCTGCGGGCGCGGCCGCGCGAGCCAGACGCGCGTTTCCAGGACGTGATCGGCCATCGGGCGTACGCCGCCGCCGGCAGCGCAGGCTATCATAGGCACGTGCCCGCCCTCAGTCAAACGCGCGCCTACGCGGCGCTGCTGCTCATCGCGACGCTGTGGGGCACGTTTCCCGCGACCGGCAAGCTCGCGATCGCCGACTTCCCACCGGTCTTCCTCACCGCCCTGCGCGGGGTCGTCGCCTCGACCTTCCTGGTGGCGCTGCTGGTGCGCTCTGGCGCCGAGACGGTGCGTGGCCTCGGGCCCGGCAGCATCCGCGCGTTCGTCGTCCTGGGCGTGTGCGGTCTCGTGCTGTCCACGCAGCTCTCCTACATCGGTTACGCCTACACGACCGCGGCCAACGCGGCCATCTTGCAGGCCGCCACGCCGGTGCTCGTCGCGCTCGGGGCCCGCGCCTACCTCGGTGAGCGCCTGCGCCGCCGCCAGCAGGCCGGCGTGGCGATCTCCGCCCTCGGCGTCCTGGTGGTCGTCACCGACGGTCGCCTGTGGATGCTGCGGCTCGACGAGCTGCGGGCCGGCGACTTCATCACGCTGGTCGGCCTCGTCGCCTGGATGGCGTACACGGTCTACGGCAAGCGGGTCATCCTCACCCACTCGCCCGCGCTGACCACGACCGCGGCCTACGTCGCCGGCACCTGCGTGCTGATGGCCGAAGCCGCGCTCACCGCCCCGCTGTTCCCCCGCCCGGCGCTCTCCTCGATACGCGCGTGGACCGTCGTCCTCTATCACGCGCTCTTCGGCGCCATCGCCCATATCTGGTGGTACCGCGCCGTCGAGCGCGTGGGCGCCAGCCGTGCCGCCGTCTTCCTGAACGTCACGCCGATCGTCGGCATCGTGATGGCCTCGACCCTGCTCGCCGAGCCCATCGGCATCTGGGAAGTGCTGGGCACGCTCCTGGTCCTGGCCGGCGTGGCGCTGACGACGGCGACTCCGGCCCGCGCGTTGTAGCGCATCCCGACGATGGTCATTGCCTCGCGCGACAGAGGTGGGGTGGCGACATTCCTTGCCCTTGCTTATGAAGAAAGAGGGGGGCGCTTGCGCCCCCCTCTTGACTTCCCCATTCGCGCGGGGTGTGACGAAGCGCGAGTCCAACCTCGTGTCAGTGCGCGCTCCCTGACAGCCCTTCGGTGATTGCGCGCGGTGTTACAGCTTCTTCACCTCGGCCAGGATTCGGTCGGGCTCGGGGAGCTGGCCGCGGCCGTAGCGTTCGATGAAGCGGATGGTGCCGGTCGTGTCGACGATGAAGGTGGCGCGGTTGTTGGCGTTCCATTCCGGCCAGTACACGCCGTAGGCCTTCGCGGCGGAGCGATGGATGTCGGAGAGAAGTGGATAGTGGCTGATGCCGACCGACTTCGCCCAGTTCTCGTGGCTGAACGGGCTGTCGGTCGAGATACCCAGCACCTGGGTATCGGCCGCCTCGAAGTCGCTGACGCGCCTGTCGAAGGCGGGCATGCAGGTGCTTCAGCCCGGCGTCCAGTCGAGCGGGTAGAACAGGAGCACCACGTGGCGGCCGCGGTAGTCGTGCAGGCTGTGCTCCTTGAGCCCGATCGCCTTCAGCGTGAAGTCGGGCGCGGGATCGCCGATGGCCAGCGTCGTCTCGGCGGTGTCGCTCATTGCGTGCGTCCTCCTCTCGCGGCCCGCCGGGCCTCGCGCGGAACGAAGCGGGACGGCACGGCCTTGGCCGGTGGCTTGCGCACCGCCGCCCACAGACGGTCACGGCGCGCCTCGAGCGGCT
>JBGPZN010000571.1:0-2371 GCA_041493815.1 Methylomirabilia bacterium | reverse complement strand
ATCGCGAGCTGGCCGTCACGCCGTTCTTCCGCGACGAGCTGGTGGCGATCGCGCCTACCGAGTGGGGGGCCACGGCCGGGCCCCCCACGCCCCCCCACCTTCGTCACGCCCCGGCGAAGCCGGGGCGCTCCTCGATTCGGCGCGCGGGCCGGCCTTGGCCCAAGACGGTCGACGCGCCGACGCTGGCGGGCTACCCGCTGATTCTCTTCGAGGCGGGCGCCACGCTGCGGCGGGTCATCGATGGGTGGTTCCACCGGGCCGGGGTGGCGCCGCGCTCGCCGATGGAGCTGGGCAACACCGAGGCGATCAAGAAGCTCGTCGAATCCGGGCTCGGGCTGTCGGTGACCTCGTGGTTCTCGGTGAAGAGCGAGGTCCGCGCCCGCACGCTCACGGCGATGCGGCTGACGCCGCCGCTCGAGCGCCAGATCGGCCTCGTGCGCCGCCGCGACAAGCCGAACACGCCCGCGCTCGACGCCTTCGTCGCCGCGCTGGAGGACTTGCGGCGGTCGCTCGAAACTCGCCGGCGCCGCGCCACGTGAGCGCGCCGGCGGCCGGAACGCAATGACAGAGGAGGATGCCATGCCACATGCCAGTCGTCGTCAATTCTTGCGCGCGGCGGGTCTCGGTCTCGCCGGTGCGCTGGTCGCTCGCCACGCCGCTGCCCAGGCGCCGACCTCCGGCGGCCCGGTCGACTCCGCCGTGATCGACGACCTCGTCGCCGCCAACCGCATCCTGGTCGATCAGGGCGTGCTCGACGGTTACGGTCACGTGAGCGTGCGGCATCCGGCCGATCCGCAGCGCTATCTCATGTCGCGCTCGATCGCCCCCGAGCTCGTGACGGCGGCCGACGTCATGGAGTACGACCTCGACTCCAACCCGGTGGACGCGCGCGGGCGGGCGACCTACCTCGAGCGGTTCATCCACGGCGAGGTCTATCGCGCCCGGCCGGACGTGAGGGCGGTCGTGCACGACCACTCGCCCTCGGTGATTCCCTTCGGGGTGAGCACGGCGCCCCTGCGGCCGCTCTACCACATGAGCGCGTTCCTGGGCGGCGGGGTGCCCGTGTTCGACATCAAGACCGCCAGCGGTCAGTCGACCGACATGCTCGTGCGCAACCCCGCGCTGGGGAAGTCGCTCGCCCAGACGCTGGGGAGCCGCCCGGTGGCGCTGATGCGCGGACACGGCGCGGTGGTCGTGGGCGCCTCGCTGCCGCTCGTGGTCTTCCGCGCCGTCTACACCGAGATGAACGCGCGGCTGCAGGCCCAGGCCATGGCCCTCGGCGGCCCCGTCACCTATCTCGACGACGAGGAGGCGCGCCGGGCCGAGGCCTCGGTCGGGGGGACGGTCGCTCGCCCGTGGGAGCTGTGGCGGCGCAAGGCGCTGGGGCGCTGAGCTTCAGCGCCGGCCCCACGCCGGGCGCTGGTGGCGAAACGGCAGCGCGAGCAGCCGTACCAGGCCCAGCTCGCGTGGCTCGCGCCAGGCCGGCAACCCGATCGTCAGCGTCTCGTTGGATGGCTCGCGGCGCCGCGTGCGGTGCAGGCGGTCCCACCAGGCAAAGACGACCGACCAGTTGGAGTTCGTCTCGCCCTCGACGACGGAATGATGGATGCCGTGCATCGACGGCGTGACGAGCACCTCCCCGAGGGCGCGCTCGAGGCGGCGCGGCAGCCGCCAGTTGCTGTGGTGGAACGCCGTCGCCGACTGCGTGGCCACGTCGTAGACCAGCAGCAGCGCGGGTGAGGCGCCGATCGCCAGGATCGCCAGCGTGCGCCAGCCGACCGACAGCAGCAGCTCGCCGGCGTGGAAGCGGAAGGCCGTGCTGACGTCGAGGTCGAGGTCCGTGTGGTGCACGAGGTGGAACCGCCATAGCCACGGCACCCGGTGGTTGAGCCGGTGCCACGCGTAGATCGACCAGTCCAGGAGCAAGAACCCGGCGACGCCAGCGGCCGTCGCCGGCAGCGGTAGCCAGCGCAGCAGGCCGAGGCCCGCGCGCTCGGCGGCCGCCGCCACGGCGAGGCCGGCGGGGATCATCGCCAGGCGCAAGGTGAGCGCGGCGATCGCCACCATCGGCAGGTTCGTTCCGAGTCGTTCGCCCAGGGGCCGGGCCCTCGCGCGCAGCGGCCGGAGGTGCTCGGCCGCGAAGCAGACGGCCACGGCGAGCCCGACGATCGCGCCGCCCCAGAGATCGAGGCCGGCCGGCAGCGGCCTAGCCGCGCGCGTCCTGCGCCGACGGAAATCGGGGGGCGCGCTTCTCGCGGATCGCCTGCAATCCCTCGCGCACGTCCTCGCCCATGAAGGTCAGCATCTCCAGCGCGATCGACTGATCGAAGATGGGCCCGGCCATGCGCAGCCAGTTGTTGAGGCTGCGCTT
>JBGPZN010000197.1:0-6425 GCA_041493815.1 Methylomirabilia bacterium | reverse complement strand
GCCAGAGGTACTCCGCGAACGAGCCGTGCTCGGCCTGCACCGCCAGGAACGCCTGCGCGTTGCCGACGGCGGCCTCGACCTTGGCGCGGTTGCGCACGATGCCCTCGTCGGCCAGCAGCCGGCGCACCTCGCGCGGGCCGAAGCGGGCGACGCTCCGCGGATCGAAGCCCGCGAAGGCGCGTCGATAGCCGGGTCGCTTGCGCAGGATGATCGACCACGACAGGCCGGCCTGAGCCCCCTCCAGCAGCAGGAACTCGAAGAGCCGCCGATCGTCGCGGACGGGCACACCCCACTCGCGATCGTGATACGCGACGTCGAGCGGCTCGCGCGCCCAGCGGCAGCGGCGACGCGTGAGCCGGCGAGCCGCGGTAGCGCGGGTGGGCATGACGCGCAGGGATTATACGTCGGCCACGGCGCAGACGAGAGCTAGCGAGGGTCGGCGCGCGGCAGGCTGAGCGACTCGGTCTGGGTCCAGCGGTGGCCGTCCCACCGGAACACGCGGCGACTCCACGCGTCGGTGATCTCGACGCGGCCGTCGGGGAGCAACACGAAGAAGCGCGCGGCGGACATGGAGACCGCCGGCGGCCTGGTGGGCGGCGCCTCGGCCGGGGACACGCGCGCGCCGTAGACCGCCAGGCCCATGGCGACGAGCGAGATGACGATCGACAACCAGATGGCGCGAGCGGGCTTTCGCATGGCGAGGGCTGATACAGCAAGAAGCGTTCCCCGGCCAACACGCCTGCGTTTCCGCAGACCTGGCCCAGGCGCGGCGGCGGCGGTCCGACGCCCGGTGTCGGGAGCCGCGTCAGAACGGCAACACCGAAGCCGCGTCCTTCGCGCGCTACGCCAGCCCGCCCGCCACCGCGTCGGCGACGCCTTTGGGCCGCTCGGCGTGCAGGAAGTGGCCGGCGCCCTCGATCGTCACCACCGGGCAGCCGGCCGCCTCGAGACGCCGCGCGTCGCCATCGCTCACGTGGCCCGACGCGCCACCGCGGACGCACCGCAACGCCCAGCGGCGTCGACTCTCGACGACCGGCCAGAGATCCTCGGCCGTCACGCGCGCGTGCAGGTCGGCGAGCGCGCGGCGGTCGATGCGCCACCGAAAGCCCTCACCGGCGGGCTCGAGATTCAGCAGCAGCCAGTCGGCGAGGTCGGGCAGCAGCCCCGCGGCCACGAGGCGCGCGCGAGCCTGCCCGCGGCTGGCGAAGGTCTCGGGCATGCGCAGCAGGATCGCGAGCACGCGCGCGACCTCGCCGCCGTCGTCCAGTGGCCCCGGCGGAATGTCGAGCAGCGTCACCGCGTCGATGACCGCGGGCTCGAGCAGCGCCGCCCGCAGCGCCACGCGCCCGCCCAGGGAGTGTCCGACGAGCGTGAGCCGCGGCGTCAAACCCAGCGTGCGGGCGCTGGCGAGGACGTCGGCGGCCAGCGCGGCGGCGTCGGCCCCGGGGGGCAGCGGTGGCGAGGCCCCGTGGCCGGTGAGATCGAAGGCGACGACGCCGAGGTCGGGTTTGAGATCGATGAGGTGGCGGGCCAGCGTCGCCAGGTTGCGGGCGCTGCCGAGCAAGCCGTGCAGCAGCACGAGCGGGCGCCGACCGGCGCCCGCGCGCACGTGAGCCAGGACCATCAGCGGGCGGCGCGGCCCTTCATGAACGATCCTCGCGGGCGGCGACGATCAGGAGGCCAGCCGCATGCCCGAGCGCAGCTCCCACTCCTCCTGGGCGAGGAGCGAGGCGCCGCGGATCCGCGACAGGCTGCCGCAATACCGGCAGTGGATGAACGCCGGCTCGATCTCGACAAACAGGCTGCCGCACTTGTGACAGCCTCCCCCGCCCTCGCCGGCCTGTGCGCGCGCGACGCGCTCGAGCAGCCGGCGCGGGACGAGCCGTACGATCTTGGCCTGCACCTCGTACGGCTCTGCCACGCGCTTGCGCGTGGCCTTCACGGCGGTTTTGCTCTTCCGGGCCGTCGGGGTCGTGTTCACGGCACCCGATTGTCGCCAAACGGCCCCCCCGGGTCAAGGAGGCCCGATGACCCGCTGCACTGCGTCGATCAGCACGGTGTAGCTGACCGGCTTGGGGAGCACCTCGGACACGCCGGCCGCATTGACCTCGGACCGGCGCAGGCCTTGCAAGAGATGGCCCAGCGCGGAGACGATGATCACCGGAACGCTGCTGCCGTCGCGGAGCTGTCCCAACCGCGCCAGGAAGTCGGCGCCGTCGATCTCGGGCATCATCATGTCGAGCAGCACCAGCGCGGGGCGGTGCTCGGCGATGCGGGCCAACGCCGCCGATGCGGTCGAGAAGGCCACCGCCACGTAGCCGGCCTCCTCCACCATTCCGAGCAGAGCGTCCCGGACGGCTTCGTGGTCATCGACGATCACGATCTCGCGCGACATCGGTCTCCATTTAACCACTACCGGGCGCCCGGAGACGCAGACTTGCCGAAGACGGAGGGGCGCGTCTATCCTCGACCGGCCATGACCTCACTCACCCGCCGAACCTTCGCCCTGGGGCTCACGACTGCGCTCGTGCTGACCGCCGTGCCGGCCGGCGCGGCTGACCGGCTGCATCTGGTGCTCACACCCTCACAGAAGCCGACCGACCTCCTGGCCACCGGCGAGGAGTTCGGTCAGGTGCTCGGCAAGCTGGTCGGCATGCCGGTGCGGGTCACGGTGGCGTCCGACTACGCGGCGGTCATCGAGGCGCTGCGCAACCGCACCGCCGACCTGGCGTTCGTCCACCCCGGCGGCTACGTCCTGGCCAGCCGCGAGGCGAAGGCCACGATCGTGGCCAAGAACCTCTGGCACGGCAAGTCGTCGTTCACCTCGCGCATCTACGTCCGGCGCGACGCCGGGATCAAGACGGTCGAGGACCTGCGGGGCAAGACGATCGCCTTCGTCGATCCCGCGTCCTCCTCCGGCTACATCTACCCGATGGTCCTGCTGATCAAGCGCGGGCTGGTGACGAATCGTGATCCCAAGACCTTCTTCAAGGAGGTCGTGTTCTCCGGCGCCCACGACGCCAGCATGCGGGCGCTGCTCAACGGCCACGTCGACGCCATCGCCTCGTTCGACATGGCGCGCGAGCAATATCTCAAGGACCCGGCCGAGCGCGAGCGGCTGATCTTCGTCGCCGAGACCGAGCCGATCCCCGAGGCGGGCATCGCCGCCCGCGACGGCCTCGACCCCGCCATGTTCGCCAAGGTGCGCGCGGCGCTGCTGCAGATCCGCGGCCCCGCCCACGCCGCGCTGCTCAAGCGCCTGTACGAGATCGACGGATTCGACACCGCCGAGGACCGCGAGTACGATCCCGTGCGGGCGGCCATCGAGCTGCTCGGCGCCCGGCCCCGCTGAACCCTCCGCCGCCGGCCGCCCGCCTGCTGTGAGCGCGATGATCGAGGTGGCGGGGCTGCGCGTGGTGTTGCCGCCGGCCGTCGTCGCCGTGGACGGCGTCGACCTCGCCGTCGCGCCGGGCGAGTTCGTCGTGATCCTCGGTCGCAGTGGAGCCGGCAAGACGACCTTCCTGCGCGCCATCAACCGGCTGGTCGAGCCGACCGCCGGCACGGTGCGCGTGGCCGGTCGCGCGGTGACGGGCGCCGATCCCACGGCGCTGCGGGCGGCGCGCCGGCAGATCGGGATGGTGTTCCAGCAATTCAACCTCGTTCGCCGAGCCTCCGTGCTGGACAACGTGCTGGCGGGCCGGCTCGGCTACGTCCCCGTGCTGCCGAGCCTGCTCGGTCGCTTTCCGGCCGCCGACCGTGACCTCGCGCTGGCGGGCCTGGCCCAGGTCGGTCTCGCGCACCTCGCGGAGCGCCGCGCCGACACGCTGTCGGGCGGCGAGCAGCAGCGCGTCGCCATCGCCCGCGCGCTGGCCCAGGTGCCGGCGGTGATCCTGGCCGACGAGCCGACCGCCAGCCTCGACCCGGCGCTCACCACCGAGATCATGGACATCTTGAGATCGATCAACGTGGAGCGCGGCCTCACGCTCGTCGTCAGCCAGCATCAGCTCGAGACGGCCCTGGCCTACGCCACCCGGATCGTCGGGTTCCGGGCCGGCCGCGTCGCCTTCGACGGCCCGCCGTCAGCGGTGACGCCGCCGGTGGTCGAGGCCATCTACGGGGATGTGCGATGAGGCGCGCCGCGCTGTTCGTCGGGCTGGTCGTCTTCGCGTGGCTGCTGTGGGACACCGGCGCCGATCCCGTGCGTCTGGCCCGCGGCGTGCCCTGGATCCTCGACTTCCTGCGCCGGATGATGCCGCCCGACCTGGAAGTGCTGCCGTCCACGCTGGCCGGCGCCCTCACGACGGTGGAAATCGCGCTGCTCGGCACCGCGGTCGCCGCCGTGCTGGCGTTGCCGCTCGGCTTCCTGTCGGCGCGCAACGTCGCGCCGCCACCGGTCTTCTATCCGGCCCGCGTCGTGCTGAACCTGTTCCGCAGCGTGGACACGCTCGTGTACGCGCTGGTGTTCGTGGCCGCCGTCGGCCTCGGCCCCTTCCCCGGCGTGCTCGCCGTCGTGGCCTACACGACGACGTCGCTGGCCAAGCTCTACTCCGAGGCGATCGAGGGCATCGACCCCGGCCCCCTCGACGCCGTCACCGCCACCGGCGCCACCCGGCTTCAAGTGTTGCGCTACGGCGTGCTGCCCCAGGTGCTGCCGCTGTTCCTGTCCTACGTGCTCTATCGCCTGGAGACCAACATTCGCGCCGCGACCATCCTGGGCTTCGTCGGCGCCGGCGGCATCGGCTTCTACCTGCAAACCTACCTGCGCATGATCGACTACCCCGCCGCCTCGACAGCGCTGCTGGTCACGATCGTCATGGTAATGGTGATCGACGCGCTCAGCTCCCGCCTGCGCGCTCGTCTGGTGTAAGCCGCAATCGAGCAGCGCCACGGTAGTGCATGGTTTCACACGCGCGACATACCTCCCCTTGAGCAGGAGCGCAGACTCTTCTAGGCTGGGGGCGCCGACGCCGCGAGTGCGTCGAGGGAGGACAGCGATGCCCCACTATCTGAGTCCCGCTGAGCTCGAACGGACCGCGCCCGCCGAGACTGGATCGTTCCGGTCGCCGGTCCCAACCCAGATCGTCTCCAACGGAGAGTACAACCCGTTGCCGCAGACACGCCAGCAGCAGCGCGTGGAGGCGCGCATCAAGGAGATGGCCGACCAGCTCGGCCCGCGCCACGGCGTGAGCCGGCGCGGCTTCCTGGCCAGCGCCGCGGGCATGGCGACGGCGTTTCTCGCCATGAACGAAGTCTACGGTCCGCTCTTCGAGGTGACGGCGGCCGAGGCTCAGCAGCCGGGAGCGGCGGCGGCCCGCGCCAACAACTTGGCCGGCCAGTTCATCTTCGACGTGCAGACGCACTTCGTCCGCGACGACTTCAAGGAGGAGGGACTCCTCGACCTCGCCAAGTACGCCAAGCAGCACTGGAACCCCGCGCTTGCCCGCGAGAACGACCTCTACCGTTACAAGTTCGAGAACTACGTCAAGGAGATGTTCGTCGACAGCGACACGAAGGTGGCCTTGCTCTCCGGTGCACCGTTCGACGACCCGAGCTGGGATTTTCTGAGCAACGACCAGATGGCTGCGGCCCGCGCCGCCATCAACCGGATCTCCGGCTCGCGGCGCCTGCTCGCCCACTCCCTGTTCACGCCCAAGAAGGCGGGCTGGATGGAAGAGGTCGACCGCTGCATCACCAGCCTGAAGCCCGACAGCTGGAAGGGCTACACCATCGGTGATCCGCTGTTCCCGTCCAAGAACGCCTCGTACTGGCGTCTGGACGACGAGAAGCTCGTGTATCCGTTCTACGAGAAGGCCGTCAAGTCCGGCATCACCACCATCTGCATCCACAAGGGCTTGCTGCCGGCCGACTACGAGAAGTCGTGGCCCGGTATCTGGGAGTACGCCACGGTCAGTGACCTGGGCAAGGCCGCCAAGGACTGGCCGAAGCTCAACTTCGTCATCTATCACGGCGCCCTGCGGCCGTTCCAGGAGTCGGCGGACGCCGTGCTGGCCGAGTTCGACAAGACCGGCCGCATCCAGTGGGCGACCGATCTGGCGGAGATCCCGGCCAAGTTCGGTGTGAAGAACGTCTACTGCGATCTCGGCACCGCCTTCGCGAGCTGCGCCGTCTCCAGCCCGCGTTTCGCGGCAGCCTTCATGGGCACGCTGGTCCGCGGCCTCGGCCACGACCGCGTGCTGTGGGGCTCGGACTCCCTCTGGTACGGCTCGCCGCAGTGGCAGATCGAGGCGATGCGGAGACTCGAGATCCCGGAGGAGATGCGCAAGCAGCACAAGTTCGCGGCGCTGGGCGCGGCGGACGGTCGGGTCAAGACGGCCATCTTCGGCGGCAACGCGTCCCGACTCTACCGCCTCAACCCCAAGACGGCACTCGGCGCCATCACCAACGACAAGATCGCGGCGATCCGG
>JBGPZN010000554.1:0-2478 GCA_041493815.1 Methylomirabilia bacterium | reverse complement strand
GTGTCCACCGACTTTGGCGTGGGTTTGCCGGCCCCCGCCGGGCGGACGACGGGGCCGCCCCCCCGAGCCGGGCGCCGACCGCCAGTGCCTGCGAGCCGTACCGCGAGCTGATCGAGACTCGCCCTGGGCCGCGGCCGTAACGCCATGGCGATCTGGCAGGACCTGGTCGATCAGCACGGCTTCCCAGCCCGGTACGCCAGCGTGCGGCGCTTCGTGGGCACGCTGCGCGGCCAGCGCACACCCGAGGCTCACCCCGTGATCGTGACCGCCCCGGGCGAAGAGGGGCAGGTCGACTACGGCGAGGGGCCGATGGTGCGGCACCCCGTCACCCGCAAGTACCGCCGCGCCCGCCTGTTCGTCCTCACCCTCGGCTACAGCCGCAAGAGCGTGCGCCTGCTGGCCTTCGAGTCGAGCGCCCGGCGCTGGGCCGAGCTCCATGAGGAGGCGTTCCGTCGGCTCGGCGGGGCCGTGCGCGTGGTCGTCCTCGACAATCTCAAGGAGGGCGTGCTCCGGCCCGACGTCTACGAGCCGGCCCTCAACCCGCTCTACCGCGATGTGCTGGCCCACTACGGCGCCGTCGCGCTGCCCTGTCGCGTCGGCGAGCCCGATCGCAAGGGCAAGGTCGAGTCGGCGATCGGCCACACCCAGCGCACGCCGCTCAAGGGCCTGCGCTGCGAGACCCTGGAGGAGGCGCAGGCCTATCTCGACCGCTGGGACAGCCGCTGGGGCGACACGCGCATCCACGGCACGACCAAGCGGCAGGTCGCCGTCATGTTCGCCGAGGAGCGCCCGCACCTGCTCCCGCTGCCGCTGGAGCCTTTTCGCTACTACCAGTACGGCACCCGCACCGTGCATCTCGACGGCTGCGTCGAAATCGCCGGGGCCTACTACGCCCCGCCGCCAGGCTGGCTCGGGCGCGTGATCGCCGTCCAATGGGACGAGCAGCACGTCCGCCTCCTCGACCCCACGACCGGGGCCCTGCTCCGCGAGCATCGCCGTCAGGCCCGCGGGCGCCACGCCATTCATCCCGCCGATCAGCCGCCCCGGACGCGGCCGACCACCCTGGCGCTGCTGGCGCGCGCGGCCCGGGCCGGCGCGCACGTCGGCACGCTCTGTGAGGCGGTGCATCGGCGCGACGGCGAACTCGGCGTCCGCCGGATCCTCGGCGTCCTCGCCCTGGCGAAGACGTACGGCGCCGCCGTCGTCGAGGACGCCTGTGGCGCCGCGCTGGAGCTGGGCGTCGCCGACTACCGCTTCGTCCGCCGCTATCTCGAGCGCCGGGTCCCAGCCCCGCTCACGCTGCGCCAGGTCGATCCGCTCATCCGGCAGCTCACCCACTACCGCGACGTCATCGCGCGGAAAAGCCAGGAGGCCACCCCGTGAACGTCCTCGAACTGCAACGCGCCCTGCGTCAGCTCCGCTGCTCCGGCATCGCCGCCGGGCTCGAGACCCGCCTGCTCGAAGCCCAGGCCGAGAAGCTGGCGCCCATCGATTTCCTCTCCCGGCTCATCCAGGACGAGCTGGTCCGTCGCCAGGATCGGCTCCTGGAGCGTCGGGTCAAACAGGCGGGCTTCCGCGACGTCGGCAAACGGCTCGATACCTTCGACTTCGACTTCAACAAGAAGATGCCGCGCGCCCTCGTGTTCGAGCTCGCCACCGCCCGCTGGGTTACCCAGCACGCCGATGCCCTCTTCCTCGGCCCGCCCGGCACCGGCAAGAGCCACCTGGCCCAGGCCATCGGCTTCGCCGTGATCCAGCAAGGCCACCGCGTCCTCTATCGCGAGGCGCATGCGCTCCTGGAGGAGCTGGTCGAGGCCCAGCTCGCCGGGGCCCGAAAGCAGTACCTCGCCGCCGTCACGACCGTACCGCTCCTCATCATCGACGATCTCGGCATGCGCAAGCTCCCGCACACGGCCGCCGAGGATCTGCTCGAGATCGTGATGCGCCGCTACGAGCGGACCTCGACGCTGCTCACCTCGAACCGCCCCGTCGAGGATTGGGGCAAGCTCCTCGGCGATACCGCGGCGGTCACCGCGATGCTCGACCGCCTGCTCCATCACGCGCACGTCCTCACCTGTGGGCCGCGCAGCTGGCGCACGCGCCTGCACAGCGAGCGAACGGCCTCCTGACGACCATCACCGTCGATGACGCATCGCGCTTTGCCGCTGCACGCCACGATCGTCGCCAGGGGTGGACCGGGATATCCCCCCTCGCGGTCGTCGCCGACGACAGGATGAGCAGCTTGCTCGATCACGGTCGAACGCGGTAGAACACTCGCGCTTGGGGCCGCGCGCCCACTGGCCGGTTTTGAGGTGTCCACGACTGGCCGGTTTTCAGCTGTCCACCGAGGCCTTCCGTCAAGCTGCTCGCCGCCACACACCCAAACGCTCCGCGTTGTTCAGTAGTGGCCCGACGGAGCCGAACTGCATGGCCGCCCCCCTGTCTACGGTCTCCTGATGTTCCTTGGCCTGTCGCGAG
>JBGPZN010000473.1:0-3055 GCA_041493815.1 Methylomirabilia bacterium | reverse complement strand
GTCCACGAGACGGTCCGTCGCATCTGGGGTTACGATCGCTTTCTCCCGCTGCAGGAAGAGGCGATCGCCTGCGTGCTGGATGGTCGCGACTCGCTGGTCGTGCTGCCCACGGGCGGCGGCAAGTCGCTCTGCTACCAGGCGCCCGCCGCCCACCGCCGCCGCCTCGCCGTCGTCGTCTCGCCGCTGATCGCGCTCATGAAGGACCAGGTGGATGGCCTGCGCCAGGCGGGCGTGCCCGCCGCCGTGCTCAACAGCAGCCAGACGCCGGCCGAGCGCGCCGCCGTCATGCGCGCGGTCGCCGGCGGCGGCGTGCAGCTGCTCTACCTGGCGCCCGAGCGGCTGGTCATGGACGGCTTCCTCGAGCGGCTGCAGCGGGCGTCGCCGGCGTTCTTCGCCGTGGACGAGGCGCACTGCATCAGCCAGTGGGGCCACGACTTCCGCCCGGAGTACCGGCAGCTCCGCGCGCTGCGAGCGACCTTTCCCACGGTGGCCGTGCACGCCTACACGGCGACGGCGACGCCGCAGGTGCGGGGCGACATCGTGGCCGAGCTCGGATTGAAGGACGCCACGGTCCTGGTCGGCTCGTTCGACCGTCCCAACCTCATCTACCGGGTGCGGCCGCGGACCGATCGGCTGGCCCAGGTGGTCGCCGCCATCCAGCGGCATCGTGACCAGGCCGGCATCGTGTACTGCATCCGCCGCAGCGAGGTCGAGGAGCTGACGGCCGCCCTCGTGCGCCGCGGCTTCCGCGCGCTCCGCTACCACGCCGGGCTGGCCGACGACGAGCGCCGCGCCAACCAGGACGCGTTCGTGAACGAGCGCGCCGACATCGTGGTGGCCACCGTGGCGTTCGGCATGGGGATCGACCGCTCCAACGTGCGCTACGTGATCCACACCGGGATGCCGAAGTCGCTCGAGCACTATCAGCAGGAGGCCGGGCGCGCCGGCCGCGACGGGCTGGAGGCGGAGTGTCTGCTCCTGGTGAGCGGCGGCGACTACGGCCTGTGGAAGTCCGTGATGACGCCCGACGGAGCCGAGCCGGCCCCCGGCGCGCTCCGCAAGCTGGGTGAGATGTACGCGTTCTGCCAGCAGGCCGTGTGCCGGCATCGCGCGCTCGTCACCTACTTCGGCCAGGCGTACGACCGCCACGGCTGCGGCGCCTGCGACGTCTGCCTCGGCGAGACCGTGCAGGGGACGGACACCTCCGGCGCCGCGACGAGGATCATGGAGGCGGTCGGCGAGCTCCGCGGGCGCTTCGGTGCCACGCACGTCGCCGACGTGCTGGCGGGGGCGGGGACCAGCCGCATCGCCCAGCTCCGTCACGACCGGCTCGCCGCCTACGGCGCCCTGCGCGGCGAGACGAAGGCGCGCGTGCGCGGCTGGATCGACCAGCTCCTCGCCCATGGCCTGCTCGCGCGCACGGACGACGAGTACCCGACCGTGACGCTCACCGAGCAGGGGCGCGCGGTCCTGCGCGGCGAGGGCCAGGCGCCCGCGCTCACGAGCGCCGGCGCGGTGCGCGCGACGCCGGCGGACGCCGCCGAGCCGGTGGAGACCGCGGGCACGGCCCGCCCGGCCGGCGATCCCGGCGCCTACGACCGGCTCCTGTTCGAGGCCCTGCGCGGGCTGCGGCGCACGATCGCCGAGGAGCGCGGTGTCCCGCCCTATCTGATCTTCAGCGACGCGTCGCTGCGCGACATGGCGCGGCTGCGTCCGGCGACCCTGGAGCAGTTCCGGGAGGTCAAGGGCGTCGGCGACTGGAAGCTCGAGACCTTCGGCGAGCGCTTCCTCGCGATGATCCGCCAGCAGGTCTAGCCGCGTTCGTCGGCGAGGACCGGGAGCGAATCCGGCTCCGGTAGCGCGATCCACCCCTCGGCCGCGGCGCGCGCCGCGTGCTCGGGCGGTGGCGGTGCGCACAAGCCGAGCGCCGCCGCCCGAGCGAGCAGCGCGGCGACCAGCGCGTCCAGCGCGGCGTCGCTCCGGCCGCACAGCCGCTGGGCGGCGGCGTCCACGGTGAGCCAGCCGCGCGTCCGCTGTCGGAGTGCGGCCAGCAGCCGACCGAGGCCGGGCCGTCCCTCGCGCCGCTTGTATCCCGTGGAGGCGAAGCCCCACAGGCGAAGCGCCGCGGCGGGGTACGTCTCCACCAGCCGTCCGCCGCCGCTGCGGTCCACCTTCTCGCCGCCCTCGGCCAGCCGCGACAGCAGCCGGGCGGCTCGGAAGGTCGGCACGCCGATCAGATCGGTGGACACGCTCAGCGGCCAGCGGCCCGTGCGCGCGGCCACCACCCGATCGGTCTCGCGATAGCGGAGTGCCACCACCGAGGCTGTCGGCCACGCGGCGCCCGCGTGGAAGCGACCGACCGCGTCCACGAACGCCTGCGGCCACCCGAATGGCACGTCGAGCCCAGCCTTGTCGGCGCCGGCGATACGCGCGAGCAGCGCGTCGTCGTCCTGGCCGCACGCGATGTCGAGCACGCGGGCGCGGCCGTTGGCCCACTCGATGGCGCACGCCGCGGTGCGAGCGGGCAGGGAGGCGAGGTCGATGCCGAGCGTGATCACGCCGGCCGGTGGATGTAGCGGCCGCGGGCGGGTCCGACCGCGCGGCCGTCCTCCCAGGCGAGGCCGCCGCGCAGAAACGTCTCCGTCACCCGGCCGGTGAGCTCCTGACCCTCGAAGGGCGTGTACCCCTGGCCGGAGGGAGACTCCGCGGCCCGCACGGTGAAGCGGCGCTCGGGGTCGAGCAGCGCGAGGTCCGCGTCGAAGCCCACGGCGATGTCCCCCTTGCGCAGCAGGCCGTAGCGCTGCGCCGGGTTGAACGCCAGGCGCTCGGCCATGCGGTGATAGGGCAGGCCGCGCCGGCTGCCCTCGCTGAACACGCCGGCCGGCAGGTACTCGGTCCCGCCGAACCCCGACCTGGCCAGCCAGATGTCGCCCCGGCCGGCCGGCGCGATGCGCGCGAAGCGCCCGTCCTGCACGCCGAGGTCGAGGCGCTCGACCCGGGGCCGGCACGGGCGGACGACGCGCACGTTCTTGATGACGAGGTCGAGCGGCCGATC
>JBGPZN010000393.1:0-3691 GCA_041493815.1 Methylomirabilia bacterium | reverse complement strand
GCCCTCGGTCTTGAAGTTGAAGTTCAGGTCCACCAGGATGTCGACGTCGGGCCCGGTGCCTTCGCGGAACGCGGCGAGCTGCTCGCGGATGGCCTTCAGCACGTGACGGTCGGCGTTCAACTCGGGGAAGCCGGGGCCCCGCCGGGCAAAGCCGGGCGAGTGCAGGTAGGGCTCGGCGCCCAGCACGAACACGTTGGTCTTGAGCGCGGTGTAGCCGCGGCTCACGACCTCCTTGCCCGCGCTCACGCAGTCTTGCAGCGTGCGCAGCGGCGGGATCTGCATCTCCTTCGACCACTGCAGCCGGTACGTCCCGCAGTGCGACCAGTACAGGCGGATGCGGTCGCGCAGGGGGCCGCCGAGCAGCTCGTACACGGGCACGCCGAGCGCCTTGGCCTTGAGGTCGAGCAGCGCGTTCTCGATGGCGCCGATGGCCTGCTGGACGACGCCGCCGGACGCCTGCCGGCGCACGGCGTAGAGCTGGGTGACGATCGCCTCGTAGGCGCGGGGGTCGCGCCCGATCACCTGGGCCACGACTCCGTCGATCACCGCGGAGACGCCGAGGCCGCCGAACGACTCGTTGTACTCGCTCCAGCCCACCAGCCCGTCGTCGCTCGTGATCTTGAGGAAGTCGAAGTTGCGCTGGCCGGCGTCGGCGTGCAGGTGCTCCACCTTGGCGATCTTCATCTCACTCACTCTCCGTCCCGGCCGAGCACGCCGAGGATCCACGCGTAGTCGAACGACAGCTCGTGCAGGGCATCGTAGCGCCCGGACGAGCCGCCATGACCGGCCGCCATGTTGATCTTGAACAGCAGGGGCGGGTGGCCGCCGTTGAGCGCCCGCAGCCTGGCCACCCACTTGGCCGGCTCCCAGTACATCACCTGGCTGTCGTTCAGCGCGGTGCGCACCAGGATGGTGGGGTACGGCCGTGAAGCGAGGTTGGTGTACGGGCAGTACGTCTTCATGTACTCGTAGTGCTCGCGGATCTTCGGGTTGCCCCACTCCTCGAACTCGCCCACCGTCAGCGGCAGCGACTCGTCGAGCATGGTGTTGATCACGTCGACGAACGGCACCCGCATCAGGGCCGCGTGGCAGAGATCGGGGCGGAGGTTCAGCACGGTGCCGATGAGCAGGCCGCCGGCGCTGCCGCCCTCGATTACCAGCCGTACGGCCGCCGTGTAACGCTGGGCGACGAGCGCGTCGGCGCACGCGATGAAGTCGGTGAACGTATTGCGCTTGTTCAGCATCCGCCCGTCGTCGTGCCAGCGCTTGCCCAGCTCGCCGCCCCCCCGGATGTGCGCGATGCCGACCGTCACGCCCCGGTCGAGCAGGCTGAGCCGGCTCGACGAGAACGTGACGGGGTACGGGATGCCGTAGGCGCCGTAGCCGGTCAGGAACATCGGACTGGAGCCGTCGCGCGCCGTCCCCACGCGGTACACGATCGAGATGGGCACGCGGGTGCCGTCGGGCGCCGTCGCGTGGATGCGCTCGGAGCGGTAGCGGGCCGGATCGAAGTCGCCGAGCACCGGTGTGCGCTTGAGCAGCAGCAGCCGCCGGCCGGCGACGTCGTAGTCGTAGACCGAGGCCGGCATGACGAACGACTGGTAGCGCAGCCGGTAGTTCGGCGTCGCGAACTCGGCGTTGGCGTCGGCGGAGACCTCGTAGGTCGGCTCCGGGAACTCGACGTGATGCGTGTCGCCGCCGAGCTCGGTGATCCGCAGGCGGATCAAGCCGTCGGCGCGCTCGTGGACGACGTAGTGGCCGGCGAAGACGTCCACGTCCTCCAGCATGACGTCGTCGCGGTGGGCGATCAGCTCCCGCCAGTGCTCCGGGCGCGGATCGGCGACCGTCGTCACCACCAGGCGGAAGTTGCGGCGGCCGCCGCCGTTGGTGCGGATGTAGAACAGGCCGCCGCCGGCGTCGACGCCGTGGTCGACCGCGTACTCGTGATCCTTCTCGCGGGCCAGCAGCAGGTGCCAGTCGCCGGCGGGCTCGGCGGCCGGCAGCCAGCGGACCTCCGTCGCGGTGAAGCTGCCGGAGCCCGCGAAGAGCAGCGCGCGGCTGCGCGAGCGCCACACGCCGAGGCGGAACAGCGCGTCCGTCTCCTCGTAGAGCAGCGCATCGTCGGCCACCGGCGCGCCGAGCCGATGGCGGCGCAGGCGGTACGGACGCTTGGCCTCGTCCTCGAGGACGTAGAAGACGGTCGTCGAGTCGGCCGCCCACGCCACCGACGAGACGTTGTCGATCCGCTCGGGCGCCAGCGCGCCGGTGGCGAGGTCCTTGACGTAGAGCGTGTAGTCGCGGAAGCCCGTGAAGTCGAGCGTGTACGCCAGCCAGCGGCCGTCGTCGCTCACCGTGTAGGCGCCGAGCGCCAGGAAGGGGTGGCCCTCGGCCAGCGCGTTGAGGTCGAGCGTGACGTGCTCGGGCGCGTCGGACGCGGCCTTGCGGCAGTGGATCGCGTACTGCTTGCCCGTCTCCGTGCGCGAGTAGTAGAGCCAGCCGCCGTACGGGTACGGCACGCTCTGGTCGTCCTCCTTGATGCGGGCCAGCATCTCGCGGTAGAGCGCCTCCTGGAACGCCTCGGTCGGCTTCATGACGGCGTCCGTGTAAGCGTTCTCGGACTCGAGATACGCAGTGACGTCGGGCGAGTCTTTCTCGCGCAGCCAGGAGTAATCGTCCTGCCGGACGTCGCCGTGGCCGACGTCGACCTTGGGGACCTTCCTCGCGAAGGGCGGGTGTGGCACTACCAGCCCTCCCAGTGCGTGAGCTCGTCCAGGGGCAGGCGCCGGCGCGCGACGGAGCGAGGCGGAGCCGCCCGATCGGGATCGATGTAGCCGAAGCCGAGCACGCGGTTGACGTGCAGGCCGGCCGGCACCCCGAGCAGCGCACCCACCTGCGCCTCCGGCGGATGGGCCGGGCAGGAGCCGACGCCATCCGCCCACGCCGCCAGCATCATGTTCTGCGCGCAGCGCCCGGCGTCGTAGTCATGCCGCTCGATCTGCACGATCACGATCACCGCGGCGGCGCTGGCGAGCCAACGGGCGTAGGTGCCAAGCCCGGCGACCGCGGCCACCCGGGCCCGCTCGCGCACGACTATCAGGCGATTGGGCTCGGCGTTCTTCGCGCTGCCGGTCATGCGAGCGGCCTGCAGGATCCGGCGCAGGACGTCCTCGGGGATCGGCCGGGGCAGGAAGGCCCGCTGGTCGCGCTTGTCCACGATCGCCCGGTAGGCGTCCACGTTTACAGGCTCGCCTCGGACGCTCGTCGCCTGCGGCTCCTCGGCCGTCCTGCGGCTCGCACTACCACGACCCCGATTCTACGCGAGCCGTCAGCAGCCGAGGCGGGTGGCGAGATCCTCGAAGCTGTCGGCGATCACGTCCCACTCGCGGGCCGGCTTGACGTCGACGGTGCCGCCGGGGCCGCGCTCATTGGGGCGCGGCACGAACGCGGTGCGCAGGCCGAAGGAGCTGGCCGCCGCCAGGTCGCCGTTGTGGGCGGCGACCATCAGGCACTGCTCCGGGCGCAGCCCCAGCAGCGCGGCCGTCGTCAGATAGGCCTCCCGCTGGGGCTTGTAGTGCCGCGCCACCTCGGCGCCGAGGATCGCGTCCCACGGCAAGCCGGCGCGCTTGGCCATGTTCACCATGAGGCTTACGTTGCCGTTGGAGAGCGTGGCCAGGATGAACCGGCGCTTGAG
>JBGPZN010000168.1:0-7231 GCA_041493815.1 Methylomirabilia bacterium | reverse complement strand
GCTCGGCCCCCCATCCCCCAAAGGGGGCTGGGGCGCGGGCTGTCGATCGTGGGCGGCTCGCTCGCCCCGCCGGCGGCATCGGTTGGCGGTACGGCTCGCCAAGTGGCGCGACCGGGCCGCCCCACCCCCCGCCCCGACGCCGGCGGGCTCGGTGGCTCATCGGTCTCGGGCATCTCGCTCGCTTGCATCGATTGGGTCGAGCGGATCGCGTGGTTCGGTGAGGAGCGGTAGATGCCCAGGAAGCTGACGCCTGACATGTGGCTGTTCGGCGTCGCGGTCGTCCTGCTGTCGGCCGGGGTGGTGATGGTGTATTCGGCGAGCGCGATCGTGGCGGCGGATCGGTTTCGTGATCCGTACTTCTTTTTGAAGAGGCAGTTGTTCTGGGCGCTGCTGGGGTCGATCGCGATGCTCGTGGCGGTGCGGGTGGACTACCGGAAGCTCGAGCGGTTCGTGGTGCCGGCGCTGGTCGTGGCTGGCGTGATGCTGGTGCTCGTGCTGGTGCCGCCGTTCGGGCAGGCGATCAATGGGACGCGGCGGTGGATCCGGCTCGGCGTCGTGTCGTTTCAGCCGGCGGAGCTGGCGAAGCTGGCGCTGGTGATCTATCTGGCGGCGTTCGTCGCGCGGCGGCAGGAGCAGCTGAGCGAGATTCGGCGGGGACTGCTGCCGCCGCTGCTGGTGGCGGGGACGTTCGCGGCGCTGGTGTTCGTGCAGCCGGACCTCGGCAATTGCCTGACGCTGATCGCGCTGACGTTCGGGTTGCTGTACCTGGCCGGCGCGCCGATGCGTCACCTGGGCTGGGCGCTGGCGCCCGCGGTTCCGCTCCTCATCATCGCGATCTACGCGGCGCCCTACCGCCTGCGGCGCATGACGGCGTTCTGGGATCCGTGGTCCGATCCGCGCGGCAGCGGATTCCAGATCATCCAGTCGTGGCTGGCGTTCGGCAACGGCGGCCTGCTCGGGCAGGGCGTGGGCGGCTCCCGCCAGAAGCTGTTCTACCTGCCGGAGTCCCACACCGACTTCATCTTCGCCGTGATAGGTGAGGAGCTCGGTTTCATCGGCGCGGCCATATTCGTCGCCCTGTTCGCGGTGCTCATCTGGCGGGGTTTGAGGATCGGCCTGCGCGCGCCCGAGCCGTTCGGCGCTTATTTAGCGCTCGGCATCACGCTGCTCATCGCCACCCAGACGCTGGTCAACCTCGGCGTGGTGACGGGCCTGCTGCCGACCAAGGGCCTGCCGCTGCCGTTCATCTCGTTCGGCGGCTCGGCCCTGCTCATGACGATGCTCTCGACCGGGGTGCTGCTCAACATCTCCCAGCACGCGCATGTATAAGCGCTACCAGCACATCCACTTCGTCGGCATCGGTGGCATCGGCATGTCGGGGATCGCCGAGATCCTCGTCAACCTCGGCTACCGGGTGAGCGGCTCTGACCAGAAGCGCACCGAGACGATCGAGCGGCTCGAGCGGCTGGGCGCCAAGGTCTTCACGGGTCATCGCGCCGAGAACGTGGAGGGTGTCCACGTCGTCGTGTATTCCTCCGCCGTCCCGCGCGACAACGTCGAGCTGCAGACGGCGCGCCAGCGCCAGGTTCCGACGATCGAGCGCGGCGAGATGCTGGCCGAGCTGATGCGTCTCAAGTACGGCATCGCGGTGGCCGGCACCCACGGCAAGACGACGACGACGTCGATGGTCGGGGCCGTGCTGGCCGAGGGGCGCTACGATCCCACGATCGTCGTCGGCGGGCGCGTCACCAACCTGGGCTCGAACGCGCGCCTGGGTCAGGGCGAGTACCTGGTGGCGGAGGCCGACGAGTCGGACGGCTCGTTCCTCAAGCTGGCGCCGACCATCGCGGTCGTCACGACGATCGACGCCGAGCACCTCGATCACTACGGCAGCCTGGACGCGATCCGGGCGGCGTTCCTGACCTTCGTCAACAAGGTGCCGTTCTACGGGGCGGTCGTGCTGTGCCTGGATCAGCCGAACATCCAGATGCTCCTGCCCCACGTGGAGAAGCGCATCGTCACCTACGGTCTGGAGTCGGGCGCCGATCTCGTCGCCCGCCGCCTGCGGCTCAGCGGTATGACGAGCCGCTTCGAGGTGTTCCATCACGGGGAGCTGCTCGGCGAGTGCGTGCTGCAGATCCCCGGCCGTCACAACGTCCTCAACGCGCTGGCCGCCATCGGCGTGGGGCTGGACCTCGAGATCCCGTTCGCGACCATCTCGGCGGCGCTGGCCGGGTTCGCCGGCGTCCAGCGCCGCTTCCAGATCCGTGGCACCGCCGGCGGCGTCACCGTGGTCGACGACTACGGTCACCACCCCGCCGAGATCCGCGCGACCCTGGCCGCCGCCAAGGCCGGGTTCGACAGTCGGGTCGTCACGGTGTTCCAGCCGCACCGCTACAGCCGCACGCTGCACCTGCGCCAGGAATTCTTGACCGCATTCAACCAGGCCGACGTGCTGGTGGTCATGGACATCTATCCGGCCGGCGAGGCGCCGATTCCCGGCGTGAGCGCCGCCGACCTCGCGGACGGCATCCGCGCGCATGGCCACCGCAACGTCACCTATCTCGGCAACGATCGGGCACGGATCGTCGACCACGTGTGCGAAATCAGCCGGCCGGGGGATCTCGTACTGACCCTGGGCGCCGGCGACGTCAGCCAGCTGGGCTCGGACATTCTGCGACGGCTCGACGCCGAGTCGCCGAATGGGGGGAGCAAATGTTAGGAGAGATCCGGGGGGAAGTCCGCTTCAAGGAGCCCCTGAGCTTCCATACGTCGCTCCGCATCGGCGGCGCGGCGGACATCTTCGTGGTGCCGCAGGATACCGACGACATCCGTCACGCGCTGATGTTCGCCGAGCGCGAGCAGCTGCCGGTGGCGGTGATCGGCGGCGGCAACAACCTGCTCGTGCGTGACCGCGGCATCCGCGGCGTGGTGCTCAAGCTGGAGGGCTGTCTGGGCCGCGCCGAGTTCAACGGCGAGGAGGCCGTGGCCGGGGCCGGCGTCAGCCTGTCGTCGCTCATCCGGGAGGCGGCCGCCCTCAACCTGGGCGGCATGGAGTGCCTGGTCGGGATCCCGGCCACGATCGGCGGCGCGCTCGCGATGAACGCGGGCACGGCCGAGGGCTGCATCGGCGACTTCGTGGGCGCCGTCTACTTCCTGCACCCCGACGGCACCCTCGGCGAGTTCAAGCCCGGCGCCGGCGCGTTCACCTATCAGGCGTTCCACGCCCCGCCCGGCTCGGTCCTCGTCGGCTGCCGGCTGCAGCTGCACCGCCGCCCGCTCGCCGAGATCCAGAAGGACATCAAGCAGCGGCTCAAGGTCAAGAAGTCCAGCCAGCCGCTGGCGCTGGCCTCGGCCGGCTGCGTGTGGAAGAACCCGACCGGCGAGGTCGCGGCCAAGCTGATCGAGAAGGCCGGGCTCAAGAGCAAGCGGATCAACGGCGCCGAGATCTCGTCGAAGCACACGAACTTCATCGTCAATCGCGGAGGCGCCATGGCCGCCGACGTGCTGGCCATCATGGAGCTGACGCTCGAGCGGGTGCGCGCCCACTGCGGTGTGGTGCTGGAGCCCGAGATCAGGATCCTCGGTGAGTAGAGGCCTCATCTCGCCGCGCGGCCGGCCGCCCGCGCTCGGTGATTTCGGCGAGCCGGCCATGGCGGTCGCCGGCCAGCGCATCTCGCGCGGCCGGCGGCGCCGGCCGCGACGGCCGCTCCGCTGGCGGCGGGCGGTCGGCGTCGTCGCGCTCGTCGTGGGCACGGCGGCCGCGGTGGTGGTGGCCGGGCAGTGGGTGCTCACCACGCCGCGCTTCGCCGTGGTCGCGGTGGAAGTGCGGGGCGCCTCGCGGGTGCCGGCCCAGCGCATCCTCGAGGTCTCCGGCATCGTGCACGGGACCAACCTCTGGCGCATCGACCCCGATCACGTGCGCGCGCGGCTGGAGGCGCTGCCGGAGATCCGGCGCGCCGACGTCGTGCGCGAGCTGCCCAACCGGGTGTCCATCGTGGTCGAGGAGCGGCGGCCCTTCACGCTGGTGCACTCCGCCCGCCTGCACTGGCTCGACGAGGACGGCCGGCTGCTCGGCGAGGAGCACCGCGCGGTCGCCACCGAGGTGCCGGTGATCAGCGGGCTCAGCGAGGACGAGCTGGCCACCATGCGCACCACGCCGGGCCCGCGGGCCCGCGCCGCCATCGCGCTCATCCGCGCGCTGCTGCGCACGGGCTCGACGCTGGCCGCCGAGATCTCCGAGATCGACATGAGCCGCTCCGAGGGCCCGGTGCTCTACACGGTCGACGGCGTCGAGGTGCGGCTAGGCAGCGAGGAGTGGGAGGAGCGCCTGGCCCGCCTGGAGGGCGTGCTGGCCCAGGTCACGACGCAGGACGTCCAGGGCGTCGACCTCCGCTTCCGCGACCAGGTCGTCCTCAAGCGCGGAGCACACCGATGAAGCCGCGCGGGTTGGGGCCGCTTCGATCGCAGCCACGCGGTCCTCGATCAGGCCACCCGCGTTTCGAACCGAATCCGGGCCACTCGCTACAATCGCAGCCACGCGGTCCTCGATCAGGCCACCGGCGTTCATACCCGATTCCGGGGCACCCGCTCCAATGAGGCGTGTCAAGGGGCCGGAGCTCGTGGTGGGGCTCGACGTCGGCACGACGAAGATCTGCGCGCTGATCGGGATGCCCAAGCGCGGCGGCGCCCTCGACGTGATCGGCGTGGGCAGCGCGCCCTCGCGCGGCCTGCGCCGCGGCGTCGTCGTGAACATCGACTCGACGGTCGAGGCGATCAAGCACGCGGTGGCCGAGGCCGAGCAGATGGCCGGCGTGGAGGTCGCGCGCGTCTACGCGGGCGTGGCCGGCGGCCACATCCGCTCGATCAACAGCCGCGGCGTCGTCGCGGTCTCGGGCCGCGAGCGCGAGGTGACCGCCGCCGACGTCGAGCGCGCGGTGGAGGCGGCCCGCGCCATCAACGTGCCGCAGGACCGCGAGATCATCCACGTCCTGCCGCAGACGTTCATGGTGGACGACGCCGACGGCGTGCGCGAGCCGATCGGCATGTCGGGCGTGCGGCTGGAGGTCGAAGTGCACATCGTGACCGCCGCGGTCACCTCCATCCAGAACGTCGTGCGCTCCGTGAACCGCGCCGGCCTCGCCGTGCAGGACGTCGTGCTGGAGCCGATCGCCTCGGCCGAGGCGGTCCTGTTCCCCGACGAGAAGGAGCTGGGCGTCGTCCTCATCGACATCGGCGGCGGTACCACCGACATGGCGCTCTTCCGCGACGGCGCCGTGTGGCACACGGCCGTGCTGCCGCTGGGCGGCGATCACATCACCAACGACGTGGCGGTGGGGCTGCGCACGCCGATGGCCGACGCCGAGAGCCTCAAGAAGCGCTACGGCTGCGCGCTGACGGCGCTGGTCAACGCCGAGGAGACGGTCGACGTCCCCTCCGTCGGTGGGCGCAAGCCGCGGCAGCTCTCGCGCCAGGTGCTCTCCGAGATCATCCAGCCTCGCGTCGAGGAGATCTTCACGCTGGTCGCGCGCGAGCTGACCAAGGCGGGGTTCCAGGACGCCGCCACCGCCGGGATCGTCGTCACCGGGGGCAGCTCGATCATGCAGGGGATGCCCGAGCTGGCCGAGGCGGTGTTCGACCAGCCGGTGCGGCGCGGGGTGCCGGCTGAGGTCGGCGGCCTCGCCGACATGGTGCGAAGCCCCATCTACGCGACGGGGGTGGGGCTGGCGCTGTACGGCGTCCGACGCCAGATGAGTGGCGCACCCCCGCTCGACCCCAATGACGGCGCGTTCCTGGCGAGGATCGGCCGGAGACTGGCGGGGTGGTTCGGTGAAATCTTCTAGCGGAGGACGACCGTCCGGCGGCGAGCGGCAGCCGCCACTGTTCGCGCCCGGCTCGGCGGCCGACGGCACACTCACACGCGCGCGGAGGACGCGACGGCAGGGCGCGTCCACGGAAGGGGAGGACTTGATGGAGAAGGATCGGAATCGGCGCCCGCTCTTCGAGCTCGAGCAGGTGCCACCGGCGGCGAAGATCAAGGTCATCGGTCTCGGCGGCGGCGGGGGCAACGCGGTCAGTCGCATGATGTCCGCCGACTTCACGGGCGTAGACTTCATCGTCGCCAACACGGATCTGCAGGCGCTCCGCTCCTCGCCGGCGCCGGTGAAGATCCAGCTCGGCTCGAAGCTGACGCAGGGACTGGGCGCCGGCTCGAACCCGGACGTCGGACGCGGCGCCGCGCTCGAAGACCCCGAGGAGATCACGCGGCTGCTCGAGGGCGCCGACATGGTCTTCATCACCGCCGGGCTCGGTGGCGGCACCGGGACCGGCGCCGCCCCGGTGGTCGCCTCGCTGGCCAAGGATCTCGGGATCCTCACCGTCGCCGTTGTGACGAAGCCGTTCGTGTTCGAGGGGCGCAAGCGATTGCTCCAGGCCGACGCCGGCATGGAGGCGCTGCGCGGCGTCGTCGACACGCTCATCGCGATCCCCAACCAGCGCCTGCTGTCGGTCGTGGATCGCGGCACGCCGCTGCTGGAGGCCTTCAAGGTGGCCGACACCGTGCTGCAACAGGCGGTGCAGGGCATCTCCGACCTCATCCTGGTGCCGGGTCTCGTCAACCTCGACTTCGCCGACGTCCGCACGATCATGTCCGGCATGGGCATGGCGATGATGGGCACCGGCGTGGGGCACGGCGAGCACCGCGCGCTCGACGCCGCCCAGAAGGCCGTGGCCAGCCCGTTGCTCGACGACACCTCGATCGAGGGCGCGCGCGGCATCCTCATCAACTTCACCGGCGGTGCCGACCTCGCCATCCACGAGGTCGAGGAGGCCGCGCGCATCGTGCAGGAGGCCGCCCACGAGGAGGCCAACATCATCTTCGGCGCCGTCATCGATCCGACGCTGCAGGACGAAGTGCGCGTGACGGTCATCGCCACCGGCTTTACCGAGCGCAAGCAGGAGACCTCGCCGACCAAGATCGTCGACCTGCCGCGGGCCTCGCGCCCCGGCGGACCGCAACCCGGCGCGGCCGCGGCCTGGCGACGCCGGCTGGCCGCCGACGTACGGGCCGAGACCGACGACCCGCTCGCCGACGCCGACTACGACGTACCCGCGTTTCTCCGACGTCAGGCGGATTGATCGAACCGCCGGTGGGGTGCGGCGGGCCGGCGGGGCGGGGGCCCTCCTCGGCTCCCCGAGGCAAAGGTCGCTCGGAGGGCCCCCGCCCCGCCGG
>JBGPZN010000527.1:0-2608 GCA_041493815.1 Methylomirabilia bacterium | reverse complement strand
GGTGACCTTGGCTTTGAGGTCGCCGCGGTTGTGGGTGACGAGCATGTCGAGGTCCATCTGGCCGGTCGCCAGGCCGTAGTCGCCGGCGATCGCGACCTTCATCGCGCGGCTCGTGTAGAGCAGGTCGCGCGTGGTGGCCACCCCGTTGGTCAGCGTGTAGGTGCCGGTGATCGAGTCGAACTCCAGCGGCGAATCGAAGACGCGCGTCGGGACGTCGGCCGCGAGGATCGAGGAGATCGCGCCGCCGACGCGCACGACGCCACCGATCAGCGCGAGCGCCTGCGAGCCCACCACCTTGCCGCTGCCGATGCGCAGCTGGCCGGGGCCGGAGAGCGTGTTCCACATGTCGCGCGCCTCGAAGCTCAGCCCGCCCGTGAGGTCCAGCGGTCCGGTGATCGCGTAGCCCTGGCAGAGGTAGTCGACCAGCACCTTCTCGAGCGGTAGCGCCTTGATCCCGAGATCGGCCAGCTCCACGCGGACGCCGCGGTCCAGCGACGCCGTGAGCTGGGTCGTGATCGTGCCCCCACCCAGGGTCGCCGTCAGCGGCTTGCCGGACAGGCGCTGCTCCTGCCAGCCGGCGTTCAGCTTCACGCTGGGGATGGTCAGCGTGCGGCGCTTGGGCTCCGGGCAGCGCGGGTTGGTCTGCGTCACCGTGAGCGCGGACAGCGTGATCTCGCCGGCCGCGGTGGGCGCGCCGACGGTGCCGCCCAGCGCCAGCGTGCCCTTCACGCCGCCGCCGAGCGCGGGTGCGGGACCCACGGCGACGGCGGCCAGCGACGCCACGTCCTTGCCGTCGATCGCCACCTTGCCGCGCAGCGACGCCTCGGTGAGCGGCCGCGCACCGACGGCGACGATCCCGTCGCGCAGCGTGAGGCCCACGTCGCCCGGCTGCAGCCGGGCGTCACCCTTGAACGTGATCTGCGTCCCGCCGCCGGTGAGCGTGAGGTCCACGTCGCTCAACCGGTACTGCGCTGGCGCCTCGCCCTTGCCGCGCGCCACGTAGGTCACGAGCCCGTCGTCCACCTGCACCCGGGTGACCACCACCGGGGCGGCGACCGCGGGTGCGCCGGTCGCGCGCCCCGGCCTGGAGGGTGGGCGCGGCTCGGTGGTGGTCCCGAGCGTGGAGATGTTGAGGCGGCCGTCGGCGGCCTGGATGATCGTGATGACGGGCTTCTTGAGCACGACGTCGCCCAGCTCGACGCGGCCGGAGAGCAGCGGCACCAGTTTCAGGCGGACCCGGCCGGTGTCGAGCCGGAGAAACGGCGCGGCGCCGAAGCTCGGATCGTCCGCGACCTCGAGGCCGTGCAGCTCGACCGCCGGCAGGGGCAGGACGCGCAGCCACACCGAGCTGAACTTCACCGGCCGCCGGAGCGTCTGGGCCGCCGCGGTGGCGATGTACGCCTGGATCCGCGGCGTGTCGACGAGGTACGGCACCACCGCCGCCGCGACGATCACGAGGACGACGAGCGTAGCGATGACGCCGAGCAGCCACTTCACCCAGCGCGGCATGGCCCGCTCGCCGGTCCGCTCAGGCCGTCTGGATGGCCGTCAGCTTCCAGCCGTTCGGGCCGACGGGTCGCGTGAACGTCCAGAACTCCTCGAACCGATCGGGGCCGTTGCGCGATCCGGCCACGACCGCGCCGGTGGCGTCGACCGTGTAGTCGATGAGGCTGCCGGCCAGCAGGACGGTGACGAAGTCCTGCCCCCGTTCCTGCCACGCCTCGGTCACCTCGGCGCGCTCGTTCTGGATGCGCTCGATGCGATTCGCGCGCCCGGCGCGGCGCAGCTCACCGCACTGCGCCTCGAGGTTGGCCAGCATCTCGGGGCTGAGCCGCGAGCGGATCGGCGCCAGATCGGCGGCGCTGATCGCCGCCTGCACGTCGCGGAATACCTGGGCCGCGTCGGCGGCCAGCGCGGCCGCGTCGAAGCCCGGGTCCATCTGGCGAAGGTGGCCGAGGCCACGGTCGAGGTCGTCGGCGACCGGTTGCGGCTCCGCCACCGCGGCGCTGCTGGTCGGCGCCTCCCACGAGCGCGTCCCGCCCGCGTAGCCGGGGGCGCCGGCGTAGGCCGGCTGCTGCCGGCGGCTACGCATCAGCCGGAAGAGCAGGAAGAGTCCGCCGCCGATCAACAGCATGTCGAACATCCCGATGCCCAAGCCGCTACCGAGACCGCCGCCCAGGCCGCCGCCGAGACCGCCGAAGAGCAGGCTGCCGAGCAGACCGCCGATCATGAAGCCACCGACCGCTCCCATGATCCCGCCAAAGGGACTCGGCCGCGGCGCCGGTGACATCGGAGCGCTGGGCGAGCGGGACGGCGACGCCGGCGACGCCGGACTCATGGGCGACGGCTGGGCCGGCGACGAATAGGAGCGCGAGCCGCGGCTGCCGCCGCTGCCCGCGCGCGCCCACACCTCGCTGCTGGCGGCGGCGAGCGTGACCAGAGTCAACAACACGATCGGGATGCGCGACATTGTCTTCCGCATGCCCTGTCCTCTCATGGTACGAGCAACACCTTGCCCGTGGTCTTGCGGCCCTCGAGCGCGCGGTGCGATTCGGCGGCGTCCTTGAGCGGGAACTCGAACTCGGTCCGCAGGCGCAGCTTGCCGTCG
>JBGPZN010000228.1:0-5864 GCA_041493815.1 Methylomirabilia bacterium | reverse complement strand
CTTCAATCCCGTGGGTGGTGTCGCCGTCCTCGGGCGCAACACCTGGGCGGCCATGCAGGGCCGCAAGGCGCTGAAGATCACGTGGGACGACGGCCCGAATGCCAGCTACGACTCGACGGCCTTCAAGGCCACGCTCGAGGAGGCTGCGCACAAGCCCGGGAAGGTCGTGCGCAACGACGGAGACTTCGATGCCGCTGCGGCCGGCGCCGCGCGGCGCCTCGACGCCGAGTACTACGTCCCGCATCTCGCGCACGCCACGATGGAACCTCCGGCCGCGACCGTGCGCATCACGAACGGCAAGTGCGAGGTCTGGGGCTGCTTCCAGTCACCCCAGGCCGCGCGTGACCTGGTGGCGAAGCGGCTGGGCATGTCCGCGGCCGACGTAACCGTGCACGTCACGCTGCTGGGCGGCGGCTTCGGACGCAAGTCCAAGCCCGACTACGCCATCGAGGCGGCGGTCCTGTCCAAGGCGGTCGACGGCAAGCCGGTCAAGGTGACCTGGACGCGCGAGGACGACCTGCACAATTCCTACTATCACACGGTGTCGGTCGAGCACCTCGAGGCCGGCGTCGACGCCCAGGGCAAGCCGGTGGCCTGGCTGCACCGCAGCGTGGCGCCGACCATCATCTCCACGTTCAATCCCGCGGCGAAGAACGAGGCGCCCTTCGAGCTCGGCATGGGCGTCATCAACGTGCCGTTCGCGATTCCTAACGTCCGTATCGAGAACCCCGAGGCGACCGCGCATACGCGCATCGGCTGGTTCCGATCGGTCTCGAACATTCCTCATGCGTTCGCGGTGCAGTCGTTCGTTGCCGAGCTGGCCGCGGCCGCCGGCCGGGACCAGAAGGACTTTCTGCTGGAGGTGATCGGCCCGGCGCGCCAGGTGAGCCCCGAGATGCTGGGCGACACCTGGAATCACGGCGAGTCCCCCGAGCGGTACCCGGTGGACACCGGCCGGCTGCGGCGCGTCGTGGAGACCGTCGCCCGCGAGGCGGGCTGGGGCCGGAAGCTGCCCAAGGGCCGCGGGCTCGGTATCGCCGCCCACTACAGCTTCGTGAGCTACGTCGGGGCGGTCGTCGAGGTGGCGGTGGACAGCAAGGGCGTGTTGACGATCCCGCGGGTGGACATCGCGGTGGACTGCGGGGCGACCGTCAACCCGGATCGGGTGCGCGCGCAGATGGAAGGCGCGTGCGTGATGGGCCTCGGCATCGCGACGCAGAGTGAAATCAGCTTCAAGGGCGGCCGCGTGGAGCAGGACAACTTCCACGCCTACGAGGTGACCCGCATGGCCGGGGCGCCGCGCGAGATCCGCGTGCACATCATCCCCGGCGACTACAGCAAGCCGATGGGCGGCGTGGGCGAGCCCGGCGTGCCGCCGATCCCGCCGGCCTTGTGCAACGCGATCTTCGCGGCGACCGGAAAGCGAATCCGGCGCCTGCCGATCCGCGATCAGCTGAAGGTGTAAGCGCGAGCACCGGACAACGACGTAGTCGGGCGGACGCAAGGGCGGGGCGTCGCGAGTGGCGGCGCCCCGTTCAGCAGCGGAGCCTGGGTCGGTCAAAGGCTCTCTGACGGTAGTCACTGCACACTCCTCACCTGGCGCTAGCGGCCTCACGCCCGGTCCTGCCCACTGATCAATTGACTGGTCAATGACCGACCACGCCCCGCTGACTGACCACCGTTTCCGCCGTCTCTGCCGGGCTAATGCGCGCCGAAGCCGGTCGCAGCGGCCTGACACTGCAGTGGCTCGTCGGCCGATCCGACGGCACCATTGCCGGTGGCGTCACTCCGGCCGTCCTGGCCTTCATCGGCGGCTACAGCGTCGAGATGCTGTTCACCGCGATCGATCGTCTGGTCCTCATGGTGACCGGCCGATCGCGCGTGTCGCAGCGCAGCCAGGTCGCTCCGCGGCCTCGGCGCACCGAGCCCGCAGGCGTAGGGCCCCGCCGGATCCGCGTGCGCCACGCCGCAACGAACGGCGCGTCCCCGAGCGAGGCGCCGACAAACGGCGTGCAGCGGCCAGCGTAGAGCCCTCTTCTGCCTACGGGTGACGAGCTGGGCTCACCGGGCCCAGCTCGCCTGCGGATGGGCGCCCGCCCCGCTTTCCGTCGCACCGAGCAATCTTGACCGCTCGCCACTTGACGATTCTGTATACTGTAGCCGATTCGAAAGCTCCCACCGGATATCGCGTAACAGCTGGGCTGTGCGTCGGTTCTTGGCCTGGGACCGCCGCGCGGGGAGGGCAGCACCGATGCGAACCTTCGCTCCGGGATTCCTCGAAATGTCGCCTCAGTCGGAGGAGTGGCGCAAAGAGCACGAGCAGTTCATCGCGCGCGTCACGGCCGCGACGTCTTTCACTCGAAAGTACGCGGGCGTGTACGAACAACTTCAGGAATCGTTCAACCTTCGGCGCACGATCGAGGCCTGCATGCTGCAACTCGACAGCATCGGGCCGCGATTCTTCGATACCGCCGCCGCCATCGAAAGGTCGAGGGCGTTCGTAGAGGGCATCGAACGCGAGATGCGACAGATCGAGGCGATGAACAAGCCGATCAACCCGCCGCTGCCACCGCCGCAGCCGGCCGACAGTGATATCGACGACGGCCCCGCGTTATATACCGGGCAATATCTATGAGCGGTAGATAGTTACGCTCCAAGTGCTCGTAGTCTTCATGATCCCCGATGTCGCTAGGCCGGCGGCCGCTGGCTGGCCTGGGCGCGAACATCCGTGGCCTGCTCCGGTGGCGTGGTGGGCTCGACGAGCTGGATTGTCTCTTCCTGGGGGGATTGCGGCTGGCCGGCGTCGCGGCTGGCGCGGAAGCGGATCTGCGGCAGGCGCGCCACCGCCTGGCGCAGCGCCTGCTCCCAGCGGACACCGATCTTCACCAGGTCGGGATCGCCGGCCGGGAAGCGGCGCCGCCGGGTGATCTCGAGCTCGTCCACCTCGTAGGCCAGCAGGTCGATCGGCGGCCCCACGGTGACGTTCGAGCGCATCGTCGAGTCCAGCGACAGCAGCGCGTACTTGGCGGCCTCCTCGAGCGTCGTCTTGTCGAAGCGGATGCCGCGGTCCAGGATCGGGCGCCCGTACTTCGTCTCGCCGATCTGCAAGTACGGCGAGTCCTCGCTGGCCTGCAACGGGTTGCCCTGCGGGTAGATGATGAACAGCCCCGGGCTCTCCCCGCGCACCTGGCCGCCGAGAATCAGATTGACGTTGAACTTGAACTCGTCGCGCTCCAGCGCGGCCCGATCCAGCTCCGACACGCGCCGCACCTCCTCGCCGATGGCGCGGGCGGCATCGTAGAGCGACGGCGCCTGGGCCAGGCCTTTGCCCTGGTCGAAGTCCCGCCGGAGCTGGGTGATGATCGACTGGGTGCAGGAAAGGCTACCGCTGCTCAGCAGGACGAAGACCCGCTCGCCCGGCTGCTCGAAGAGGTGCATCTTGCGCGAGACGTTCACCTGGTCGTGGCCGGCATTGGTGCGCGAATCGGAGGCCATCACGAGCCCGTGTCGGGTCCAGATGCCGAGGCAGTAGGTCACCGAGCCATGGTAGCAGAGGGCCGCTCGATTGACGTTCAGCCGCGACGGACTTACGGTGGAATCATGCAGATCCGCATCGGCTACGATCTGAGCTTCGAGGTGCCCCAGCCGACGCCGATGCAGCTCATGCTCTATGTGCATCCGGATCAGGCACGGGCCCTGCAGCGGCCGGAATGGATCGCCGTGGAGCCGGCCATCGCGGTGGAGGGCTTCGTCGACTGGTTCGGCAACCGGGCGGCGCGCATCCTGGCGCCAGCCGGCCGCCTGCGGATCCGCTACGACAACGTCATCGACGATAGCGGGCGCCACGACGTCCCGATCGAGGGCCTGCGCCTGACCCCGGTGCACGAGATGCCGGCAGCGTGCTGGCGATACCTGTTCGCGAGCCGGTACTGCGAGGTCGATCGCATGGTGCACGTCGCCTGGGATCTGTTCGGGAAGACGCCCGAGTCCTGGCAGCGAGTCCAGGCCGTGCTCGACTGGGTGCACGGCAACGTCGCCTTCGGCTACCAGTTCGCGCGGCCGACGAAGACCGCGTTCGACGTCTACACGGAGCGGCAGGGCGTGTGCCGCGACTTCCAGCATCTCGCGATCACCTTCCTGCGCGCGCTCAACATCCCCGCGCGCTACGTCACCGGCTACCTGGGCGACATCGGGGTGCCGGCGTCGGCGTCGCCGATGGACTTCTCGGCGTGGGCGGAGGCCTACGTGGGCGACGCCTGGCGGATCATCGACGCCCGTCACAACCGGCCGCGGATCGGCCGGGTGCTGATGGCGCGCGGCCGCGACGCCGTCGACGTGGCGCTCACGACGTCCTTCGGTAACACGACCCTCACGGAATTCAGCGTCCGGGCCGACGAGCTCCCGGCCGCCGCCTGACACCCTCCTCCCCTCCGGGCGCACGCAGAATGCGGGCCAACCGAGGCGGGACTCGTATGATAGCCACCATGAACTATTCAGCGTCATTTCGGTTGATCGCGGTGGTGCTGGTCTCGGTGCTGCTCGTCGTCGTGGCGACACCGGCCCGGGCGGAGGCGATGGACGCGTTGACGATCGTGGCCATCGCGGGCCTCGTCGTGGCGGGCATCGTGCTGATCGCCTATCTGGTCATCGCCAACGTGGAAGGGGACAAGGTCGCGGACGCCGGACGCGTGATCTGGGTCGCGTGCACCGGCGACGACTGCACGACGGCTCCGGGCGCGGTCGAAGCCATCCTGGCCGCCGCCCCGGCGCCCGTCATGGGTTCGCAGGGGCCCTGAGACTCTCGCGCGTCAGTCGTCGCGCAGCGGCAGGGAGACGACGCGGTGGGACGCGCTGGACTGCAGCGCGGCGGTGATCACTTCCTGAACGTCACGTCCGATGTCCGCGGCGCAGAGATCCGTCACCTGACCCTGGACCCGTAGGCGGGACAGGAAGTGCGTCGGGCCGTCGCGCTGGTCGGGCGGCAGCGGGGGCGGCTCCACGAACCGGCTTCCCGAGGGTGTGACCAGCTGCACGCGGCCTGACCCCACCCGATCACCCTCGCGCGTGGACCGCGGCTGATGGACGAGCAGCGTGCCGCGGTCGCCGTAGACGATCATCGCGAAGCCCGGCTCGCCCCCGATCTGAGTCCAGCTCGCCTCCAGCAACCCCAGCGCCCGCGGATAGGACAGCACCGCAACCGCGTTGTCTTCCGCGACGAGATCGGGCTTGCGTGGCGGCGGGGTCACCGCGGTCACGCGCTCGGGCTGGCCGAGCACCAGCCGGCAGAGCAGCGCGCCGTAGCCGCAGTAGTCGATCAGCGCGCCGCCGCCGTTGCGCTTGGGGTCGTAGAGCCACTCGCTGAACTGTGGCGAGCAGCCGAACTCCCGGGGGCCGGCGTGGCCGCCGCGATGGCTGAGCTGGATCGGCTCACCGACCGCGCCGTCGAGCGCCAGCGCCAGCCCGTGCCGCAGCGCCGGCCGCCAGGCCGTGGGCCAGTTCACCATGAGCGGCATCCGGGTGCGCCTGGACGCGGCGAGCAGCGCCTCGGCGCCGGCCAGATCGGCGGCCATGGGCTTCTCGATCATCACGGGCAGCCGGCGCTCGAGCGCGCGCACGCCCAGCTCGGCCGACGTTCGGTTGTCCGAGAAGACGAAGACCACGTCGAGGTCGCGGCGCTCGAGCAGGTCATCGAACGTGGCGTGCAGGGCGGCGTCGGCATAGAGGCCGTGCAGGCGCTCGCGCAGCAGGGGATCGGGCTCGGCGACGGCGACGAGACGGCCGTGCGTCCCCGCGTTGAGCGCGGCCAGGTTAGGCCAGACGTGATCGTGGCTGAGGCCGAGGACACCGACGTTCAGTGGCGTCAT
>JBGPZN010000533.1:0-2587 GCA_041493815.1 Methylomirabilia bacterium | reverse complement strand
CGCCATCGCGCTCAACTCGGTGGTGTTCAACGGCGCCCGCATCGTGGGCCCCGCGGTGGCGGGGCTGCTCATCGCGCGCTTCGGCGTGGCGCCGGCGTTCTTCGTCAACGGCGTGAGCTTCCTCGCGGTCCTGGCCGCGCTCCTGGCGATCCGCACCGACGGACGCCCCGACCCGGCCGGCCGGCTCGGGCTGCGGGAGGGACTGCTCGGCGCGGTGACCTACGCCGCGGCGACGCCGACGATCGCGTTCACGCTCGGACTGCTCGTCGTGGTGAGCTTGCTCGCGCTGAACTTCAACGTCATCGTGCCGCTGATTGCCTACGGCGTGCTGCACGAGGGCGCCCGCGGCTTCGGCCTGCTCATGTCGTCGGTGGGCGCCGGCGCCGTGGTCGGAGCGGTCGGCCTCACGCTATTCCGCCGCGATCGCCCGTCGGTCTCGACACTGGCGGGGGCCGCGGCCACGCTGTGCGCCGGCCTGATCGTGCTCGCGCTCGTCGGCAACTTCGCCGCGGCCGCCGCGGTGCTGGCGGTGCTGGGCGCCTGCCAGATCTTCTTCACGACCGGCTGCAATACGACGCTGCAGCTCTCCACGCCCGATGCGCTGCGGGGGCGCGTCATGGGGCTGTACGCGCTGGCCTTCGCCGGGATGTCGCCGTTCGGCGCGCTCCTGATCGGGACCATTGCCGAGCACTGGGGCGTGCGGGTCGCCTGCGCGGTGAGCGGTGGGGGCGGCCTCGTGGTGATCGCAGCGTTGGTGCTCGCCGCTACGCGCCTCTCGGGGGGCTATCCGCGGTCGTCATGACTTGCGCAAGCCGTGTTCGTCTTGGTGGCCCAGGCGGATGAGCACGGGAACGCGCACGAGCAGCGCCATGCCTAGACACGCCACTGGCGGCTGCCAGATCGCGCAAACTGCTTCTCAACATGGGTCGCACATAGTTCTAGCAGTGATCGGCCGCAATACGTAGTCGGGGAAAACCCTCAGTCCGCCCGTGTGATAATCCGCCGCGTGACCTACGCGCCCTTCGACGGCTACCACCGCCGCGCCGTGCCCGCGCCCGATCCGGAGCTGACCGAGGTCGGTCCCGGCACCCCCGCCGGCGAGTACCTGCGCCGGTTCTGGCAGCCGGTGGCGTTCGCCCGCGAGCTCGCCGGCGCGCCCTTGCGCGTGCGCATCCTCGGCGAGGATCTCGTGGTCTTTCGCGATCGCGGCGGGCGCGTGGGCGTGCTGCACCTGCACTGCGCGCATCGGGGGACGTCGCTGGAGTTCGGGATCCCGGTCGAGCGCGGCATCCGCTGCTGCTATCACGGCTGGGTCTACGATGTCGACGGGCGGTGTCTGGAGACGCCCGGCGAGCCGCCGGGCAGCCGGCTGCACGAGCGCGTCTGTCAGGGCGCGTATCCCACCCACGAGTTCACGGGGCTGATCTTCGCGTACCTGGGGCCGCCGGATCGGCGCCCGGCGTTTCCGATGTACGACAGCTACGAGGTGCCGGGCCACCAGCTCCTGCCCGCCGCGAAGTTCACCCTGCCGTGCAACTGGCTGCAGGTGAAGGACAACAGCATGGACCCGGTGCACACCGCGTTCCTGCACGCACTGAGCAGCGGCTACCAGTTCACCGAGGCGTTCGGCGTGGTCCCCGAGCTCGACTGGGTCGCGACCGAGGCGGGCATGGTCTACATCGCGACGCGCCGGGTGAGGGATCTGGTGTGGGTGCGCGTGTGCGACTTCATGCCGCCCAACGTGCATCAGTTCACCCGCGAGATCGAGGAGGCGACCGAGGCCAAGCCCGCCAGCCGGCCGGTCATCATCCGGTGGGCCGTGCCCAACGACGATGCGCTGACCACCAACTTCGAGCTGGCCCAGGTCGATCCGGCCTGGGGGCTCACGCCCGAGCAAGTGGCGCAGCCCGGCTTCGGACAGTCGGGCGACCGGCCGTACGCCGAGCGCCAGCGCTTCCCGGCCGACTTCGACGCCCAGTCGAGCCAGCGCGCCATCGCGGTGCACGGCCTCGAGCACCTGGCGTCGACCGACCGCGGCGTGATCATGCTGCGGCGCCTCGTGCGCGACGGCATCCGCGCGGTGGCGCGCGGCGAGGATCCGTTCGGCGTCGCCTGGCCCGAGGACAAGGCTATCCGGACCTTCACCCAGGACGTGGTGCTCCGGGTGCCACTCGCGCCGACGCCGGAGGAAGACCGGCGGCTCTTGCGCGCCACCGGCCGCCAGGTCGTCGAGCAACCCTAGGCCGCCCGCGCGTCCGACCTCCGCATGAGGACCAGGACGGCGAGGCCGATCACGATCCAGACCGCCTGGCGCGCGCGGCGCACGAAGCTGAACGCCAGGCCGGCGCCCGCGCCGAAGCCGAGCGCGGCGAAGGCGGCGGCGTTGGCCGCCTCGGACGGGCCGAAGCTGGCCGGCACGAGAAACGTCGCGAAGCGGACGCCAGAGCCCAGCGCCTCGATGATGGTCGCGGTTGCGAGGGGGACGCTCACGCCGAGGGCCCACAGGATGACGCCGACGTCCAGGGCGCCGAGCAGCCAGCCGACGAGATGGAAGCCGAGTGAGAGGGTGAACCGCCGCCACTGCGTG
>JBGPZN010000592.1:0-2265 GCA_041493815.1 Methylomirabilia bacterium | reverse complement strand
GGCCATCGCGCTCATGGCCGCGCTGGGGCCGAGCGTCGTCAACGTGATCGTCGCCATCGCGGTCGTCTACTCGCCGCGGGTGGCCCGCGTCGTGCGCGGCTCCGTGCTCGTCATCCGCGAGACGTCGTACGTGGAGGCGGCGCGGGCCCTGGGCGCCTCCGACCTCACGCTCATCGGCCGGCACGTGCTGCCCAACTGCCTGTCGCCCGTCATCGTGCAGGGCTCGTTCGTGTTCGCCGCCGCCGTGCTGACGGAGGCCGCGCTCTCCTTCCTCGGCGTGGGCGTGCCGCCCTACGTGCCCTCGTGGGGCGTGATCCTGGCCGAGGGCCGCCTCTACATCCAGCAGGCGCCGTGGCTCGTGCTCTATCCCGGTGTCGCCATCATGCTCACGATCTTCGGCCTCAACCTGTTCGGCGACGGCCTGCGCGACCTGCTCGACCCCAAGATCCGGGGTCTGGCCAGCGAGCGCCAGCGCGCCGCCTAGGAGACGACTCGCATGCCGCCACATCGCCGCGCCTACCGTCCGACCGTCATGGGCACCCGTGGCGCCGTCGCCTCCGCGCACCCGCTGGCCTCCATGGCCGGCATCGAGACGCTGCTGGCCGGCGGCAACGCCGTGGACGCCGCCGTCGCCGTCGGCTCCACGCTGAACGTCGTCGAGCCGTTCATGTCCGGCGTCGGCGGCATCGGGCTCATGCTGCTCTCGCGCCCGGGCGGCGAGCGCCACGTGCTCGATTTCATCGGGAGCGCGCCGCGGGCGGCCGACGTCACGCGGTGCACCGAGGACGAGCAGGGCGCCGGCCCCAAGTCGTGTGCGACGCCCGGCAACCTCGGCGGCTGGCTGACCGCCCACGCGCGCTTCGGCCGTCTGCCGCGCGCCAAGGTGCTGGAGCCGGCCATCGGCCACGCCGAGCGCGGCGTGCCGCTGACGTTCAAGAACGTCGAGTTCTTCACGCAGGGGCGGGCGACGCTCGAGCGCTCGCGCGAGGCCGAGCGGCTCTACTGGCCCAACGGCGGCCCGCGCCCGGGCGCCGTCGTCACCTACAAGGACCTGGCGACCACGCTCCGGCAGGTCGCCGAGGGCGGCCTCGACGTCTTCTATCGCGGCCCGATCGCCAAGGCGATCGCCCGCGCGGTGCAGGAGGCCGGCGGCTGGCTCGCCGAGGAAGACCTCGCGGCGTTCGCGCCGACGTGGCGGCAGCCGGTCACGATCCGCTACCGCGGGGCCGAGGTCTGCTCGATGCCGCCCCCGTTCTCGGCGTTCCAGATGCTGCAGACGCTGAACGTCATGGAAGGCTTCGACCTGCGTGGCTGGGGCCACAACTCGGTCGACTACCTGCACCACCTGATCGAGGCCATCAAGCTCGCCTCCGCCGACCGCCTGGCCTACGCGTACGGCGACGGCACGCCGATCGCCGGCCTGCTCAGCAAGGCGTATGCGGCGTCACAGCGCGCGCGCATCGACGCCAAGCGCGCCGCCGTCAGCGAGGGTGAGCGCTACGCCGCCGCCAGGCTGCCCGGCCAGATCGCCGAGGGCCATCCGGCCAGGTTCGAGAACGAGCAGACGACGCACTTCGCCTGCGCGGATGCCGAGGGCACGGTGGTGTCCGTCACCCAGACGCTGGGAGCGCCGTTCGGTTCGGGCTTCGCCGTGCCCGGCACCGGGATCGTGCTCAACAACATCCTCAAGTGGTCGGATCGCGACCCGGCCTCGCCCAACGTGCTCCGGCCCGGCCGCAAGTCCGGCACCATGATGTCGCCGACCCAGGTGTTCCGCGACGGCACCTTCCGCCTCTCGATCGGCACCCCGGGCTCCTACGGCATTCTTCAAACCCAGCCGCAGATGCTGCTCAACGCCCTCGAGTTCGACCTGAACGTCCAGGAAGCCATCGAAGCCCCCCGCATCCGCGTCTACCGCGACCGCCTCGTGGATTTCGAGGCGCGCATCCCCGAAGCCACTCGAGCCGGCCTGGCCGAACGCGGCCATCAAGTCAACGCGCTGGACGACTGGTCCTGGGTCGTCGGCGGCGGCCAAGGCATCGCCCGCGACCCCGACTCCGGCGCCCTCATGGCCGGCGCCGACCCGCGCCGAGACGGCTACGCCCTCGCGATCTGATCTACGGACGGCGGAAGAGGATGCTCCCCATGAACGACTCCGCCGTCGAGCTCGTGTCGTTTGAGTCGATGGCGATCGACAGCGCCTCGGGGTTGTCGGGCGCCTCGCCATAGATCGTCCTGAAGTCCTCGACGACGTTGCGGCGCTCG
>JBGPZN010000204.1:0-6259 GCA_041493815.1 Methylomirabilia bacterium | reverse complement strand
GCCACGACCTGGATCTGCTCGGCCAGCTGCTTGCGCCGGGCGGGATCGGCCGCGCGAATCCACTCCAGGCGCAGCTTCTCGAGCTGCGCGCTCGACGACCAGCCAAACCAGCCACTCTCGCCGCCCCCGGCGACGCCGGCGTTCACGGCCGGCGTCATCGCGTCGGACGAGATCCAGTTGGTGGAGAAGAGGTTCCAGCCGCCTGCGCTCGGCGGATCCTTCCTGGCGCGGCGGGCCAGCAGCGTGCTCCAGTCGACGGCCTGCAGATCGACGGCGACGCCGATCTTCATGAGCAGCTCCCGCGTGACCAGGGCCGCGCCGTGCAGCTCGGGCCGATCGGTGGGATCGAGCACCACCACCGGGCGGCCGTCGTAGCCCGACTCCTTCATGAGCTGGCGGGCGCGGTCCAGATCGGGCCGGGTCGGCGCCCCGGCCTTGCTCTCGTAGGGGACGTTGCCGCAGAGGAAGATGCCGGGGCACGTCCGGTAGTACTGCGCCTGGCCGATCGCCGCCTGCAGGTACATCTCCTGATCGACCATGTGGAGCAGGGCCTGCCGCGCCTTCTTCTGGTTGAACGGCGGATGCAGGTGGTTGGGACGTAGCCAGCCGACGAGCCCGACCGGATCGCCGACGAACGTGGTGATGCCGGGGTTCTTCGTCAGGCGCGCGACGAAGTCGGCGGGCGGGAACTGCCAGTAGTCGAGCTCGCCGGCCTCCAGCGCGCTGGCCGCGGTCGCCGAGTCCGGCATGTAACGCCAGATCACCCGGTCGAGGTACACGTGCTTGCCGCCGGCCGCACCGCTGGGCGGCTCGCTGCGCGGGACGTAGTCGGCGTTGCGCGCATAGACCACCTGGTTGCCCGGCTGCCACTCCTCCTTCACGAACTTGAACGGCCCCGAGCCGATCGGCTCCTTGACCGGCTCGTCGGCCGACGTCGCCGCCAGCCGCGCCGGCATGATGAACGGCACGTTGCTCGAGGGCTTGCCCAGGGCCTCGAGGACCATGCCGAATGGCTCCTTGAGCTCGAGCACGAACGTCTTCTTGTCCGCGGCCTGCAGCTTGCCGGTCGCCGCGAGCATGAGCTTGCCGAGCGGGTCCTTCTTGCCCCACCGGACGAGCGAGGCCACGCAGTCCTCGGCCGTCACCGGCTGGCCGTCGTGGAACCGCAGGCCGTCGCGCAGCGTGAAGCTGAACTTCATGCCGTCGCGGCTGACCGTGTGCTTGTCCACCATCTGCGGCTTGATCTGCAGATTTGCGTCGGTGGCGAAGAGCGTGTCCCAGATCATGTAGCCGTGGTCCCGCGTGATGTACGCGGTGGTCCAGATCGGGTCGAGGATCTTGAGATCGCCGATGGGGATGAAGCGCAGCGTGCCGCCGCGCTTCGGCGTCTGGGCCAGGGCGGGGGTGGCCAGCGTGCCGGCGGCGAGCGCGGCGGTGCCGGCCAGGAAATCGCGGCGGGTGAGATCGTTCATCGCGTGCTCCTCTTCGGTTCAGCGCCCGAGATCGTCCTCGAGCGGGGGAAACGACTGCGGCGACAGCTGGTCGGCCGTCAGGCCCTGCCAGTGCCACTCGGGGACGGTGCTCCAGAGACGGTCGGCCTCCGCCTGCGCCTGGGCCAGCAGCGCCGCCTCGTCCAGCCCGACGACGTGGCCGTCCTCGACGACGGTCTTGCCATCCACGATCACGCGGTCGACGTCGTCCGCGGTGCCGCACTGCACGAGCGCCTTGATCGGGTCGCGGTAGGGGCCCATGCGGAAGCTGCGCATGTCGATCAGCACGATGTCGGCCTTGGCGCCCGGGGCCAGCCGGCCGAGGTCGTCGCGACGCAGCGCGCGGGCGCCGCCCAGCGTGACCGCGCTGAACACGTCGGCCGCGGTGGCGACGGTGAAGTCGCGCTCGACGATCTTGCAGAGGTTCGACGCCCATCGCATCTCGCTGATGAGGTCGCGCGGGTAGGTGTCGGTGCCGAGACCCACGTTGATCCCGGCCCGCCGGTACTTCGCGAACGACTCCAGCGCGTTGCCGCGCCGCGCGAACACGAGTGGGCAGTGCGCGACCGAGGCGCCGGTCCGGGCCAGGATCTCGAGGTCGCGCCCGGCGGGGAGCGCGGCCAGGTGGTGCGCGGTGCTGATGATGCAGTGGCCCACGATGGCGTCGGGGCCGAGCAAGCCGGTGTCGGCCAGGTACTCGACCGGGGTCATGGTGTGTCGGCGGAGGATCTCGTGGAACTCGAGGAGATTCTGCCCGGCGTGGATCTCGATGCCCACGCCCAGCTCGTCGGCCGCCTTGCGCGTGGCGCGCAGCAGCGCCGGGCTGCACGTGTCGACCTGATAGGGGAAGAGCATGCCCTGGATGCGGCCGCCGTGGGTGCCGGCGTGCTTGCGGATGAACTCCTTGGCGCGCTCCAGCCCGGCCACGCCCTCGGCCTCGTGCTCCTCGTAGGACAGCCGGCCGGCGGCGTCGACGACGTACTCGGCCGACTTGTAGGCCGGGCTCACGTAGGCGCGCAGCCCCAGCTCGCCGGCGATGCGGGCGTGCGACTCCGCGGCCACGCCGATGTCGACCACGGTCGTGCACCCGTTGCGGAGCATCTCGGCCATCGCGAAGCGGCCGCCGACGTCGGGGTCCTGGCGCGGCCCCAGCGACTTCGCGCCCTTCCGGGCACCGTAGTAGTTCAGGAAGCCCGTGTGGAAGTAGTCGCGACGGCCGACGTCGGCGATCAGCCGGCCGCCGGCCTCGACGTCGGCGTGGCAGTGGATGTTGACGAGCCCGGGAATCACGAGCTTGCCGGCGGCGTCGATGCGTCGATCGACGGGCCCGGCGAACGCGCGGCCGACGAACGTCACCCGATCGTCCTCGAAGACGAGCGTGCCGTTGCGCAGCAGCCGGTGGCCACCGGCCGCGTGGGCGACGACGTCGCCGCCGTGGATCAGGGTCTTCATGGGATCCTCCTCACTCCTCACCGGCCGGCGCCAGCCACGGGCACACGAGCCGCTCGACCAGCGCCACCGCGCCGAAGAGGACGATGGCCATCACCGACAGCAGGATCATCGAGCTGAAGGCCAGCTCGGTCTTCCAGTACGAGGTCGCCGACAGGATCAGGTATCCCAGCCCCTGGTCGGAGCCGACGAACTCGCCGACCACGGCGCCGATGACCGACAGCGTGATGGCGACCTTGGCGCCGGCGAAGATGAACGGCATCGCCATCGGCAGCCGGACCTTGAGGAAGGTCTTGAACGCGCTGGCCCGGTACGAGCGGCTCAGGTCGAGCAGCTCCGGCGGTGTGGCGGCCAGCCCGGTCGCGGTGTCCACGACGACCGGGAAGAAGGCGACGAGGAACGCCACGATGACCTTGGGGATCTCGCCATGGCCGAGCATCAGCAGCAGTACCGGCGCGATGGCGATCTTGGGGACGGACTGCGCCAGCACGATCAGCGGGTACAGCGCGCTCTTGAGCGTCGGCGAGTACACGATGAGCACGGCGAGCGGCACGCCGACCAGCATCGACAGGGCGAAGCCGCCCAGCGTCTCGTAGAGGGTCACCCACGCGTGGCCGATGAACCGGTAGCGCCATTCCCAGCCCTCGGCGAGGATGGCCGACGGCGCCGGCATGATGAAGCGCGGGATGCGGAAGGCGCGGGTGGCGGCTTCCCACGCCAGCAGCACGCCGGCCAGCGTGACGACCGGCACGACGTACTCGGCCAGGAAGCGCCGGTGGATCATCGGGCGGGCGCCCGGCCCGCGAAGATGAGGCCGCGAACCTCGTCGCTGGCGGCCTTGAACCGAGGATCGAACTCGAGGTCCATCGTGCGCGGCCGCGGCAGGTCGACGGCCAGGACCCGCGCGACGCGGCCCGGGCGCGGCGTCATGACCACCACGCGGTCGGCGAGCAGGATCGCCTCCGGGATGCTGTGGGTGACGAACAGGATGGTCTTGCGACGCTCCTCCCAGATCCGCAGCAGCTCGAGGCTCATCTCCTCCCGCGTCATCGCGTCGAGCGCGCCGAACGGCTCGTCCATCAGGAGCAGGCTCGGATCGGGCAGCAGCGCCCGGCAGATCGCCACCCGCTGCTGCATGCCGCCCGACAGCTCGCGGGGGTACTTCGTCTCGAAGCCGCCGAGCCCGGTCAGCTCCAGCAGGTCGCCGGCCGGCTTGCGGTACTGCCGCGCCGGCCGCCCCAGCATCTCGACGGAGAAGAGGACGTTGTCGAGCACCGAGCGCCAGGGGAGCAGGACCGGCTGCTGGAAGACGAAGCCGACGTCGGGGAACGGCTCGCGGACCGCCGCCCCACGGATATGGATCGTGCCCCGCGTGGCCGGGGTGAGCCCGGCGACCAGCTTCAGGAGCGTGCTCTTGCCGCAGCCGCTGGCCCCGACCAGCGTGACGAACTCGTTCTCCCCGACCTCGAGGGTGATGTCCTCGACGGCGCGCACGAGGTCGCCCCGCCGCGTCCGGTAGGTCTTCTCGACGTGGTCGAGGCGGATCACCTCGGGTGCGTGCGGCTACTTCTTCTCGGGGAGCAGGTCGTTCGTGTACAGCTCCTCGAGCGGCACCTTGCGCTTGAGCTCGAGGTACTGCGTGTAGAGGTCGCGCGTCTTCTCCAGCCGGGCCGGCTCGAACTGGCCGACCGCGACCTTGCCGGCCGTGACCTCCTCGGCGTACACGAAGCGCGAGGCGACCTGGGCGGCACCGAGCGCGCCGTCGGAATCGACCTCGGGATGGTGCTTGAGCAGGTAGCCCACGCCCTCGTCGAAGTGCTTGCCGCGGAACGCGTAGTCGGCCCCCTTGAGCGTCGCGCGCAGGAAGGCCCGCAGGCCGTCGGGGTCCTTGGCGATCGTGTCCTCGCGGGCCACGAGCGAGGTCGAGGAGAGATCCAGGCCGAGGTCGGCCCACGCCGTGAGCAGCCGGAGGTCGACGTTCTGCTGCTTGGCGATCTTGCGGATGCGCGCCTCGTGCACCACGAAGAACGGCACGGCGTCGGTGGCGCCCCGGATGAGCGACGGCGGCATCGAGGCCGCGTCCATCGTGACCCAGGTGACCGAGCCAGGCTTGAGGCCCGACAGCTTCTCGAAGAGCGGCCACAGGATCTGGTGGCTGTTGCCTGGCGAGATCGCGAGCTTCTTGCCCTCGAGGTCTTTCGGCGTCTTGATGGGCGAGTCGGCGCGCACGAAGATGCCGTGGGGCGGGCGGCGGTACCAGAGCGCGATGGCCTTGACCTTGACGTCGGTGTTCGCGCGCGCGGCGATCAGCGCCGACATGTCGGCGATGCCGACCTCGCCCTGGCCGGCCGCGATGCGCTTGACGGTGTCGCCCGAGCCCTGACCGCGGACGATCTTCACGTCGAGCCCCTCGTCGCGATACCAGCCCTTCTCGAGCGCCGTGTAGTGCGGCACGTACTCGCCGGTCGGCACGAAGTCGAGGATCAGCGTCCAGGGACGCAGCGGCTTGGGTTGCGCGGGCCCGAGCGCGGGCACTGCCACCAAGACGAGCACCAGCAGCGTGAGCACGATTCGGGCAGCTCGGGTCATGCGAATCCTCCGGGGAGTCGGTGCGCGTCGCGCGCGTGCTGCATGCTTTCTCACGCGGTCCCGGGCGTGTCAAGCCGTGGGATAATCCCCGCCGACCATGACCGCGCTCGCCGTGCGCAATCTCGACAAGTCGTTCGGTGGCCTGCGCGTCACGTCCGGCGTGAACCTCGTGGTCGAGCCGGGCGAGCGGCGACTCATCATCGGCCCCAACGGCGCCGGCAAGACGACGCTGTTCAACCTCATCACCGGCGAGCTCGCGCCCGACCGCGGCTCGGTCACGCTCTTCGGCCGCGACATCACGCGGGTGCCGAGCCGGCGGCGCTTCCACCTTGGCATTGCGCGCACCTACCAGATCATCCCGCACTTCCCGGGTGAGACGCTGCTGCGCAACGTCACCCTGGCCCTGCTCGGGCTGTCGCGGCTGCGGTGGAACCCGCTGGTGCGGCTGGCCCGGCAGCAGGCGCTCCTGGCCCGGGCCCGCGCGACGCTGGCCCGGGTGGGGCTGGAGCCCCTGGCCAACCGCCCGTTGCGGGAGACCTCCTACGGCGAGCGGCGGCGGGTGGAGATCGCCATGGCACTGGCCCAGAACCCGCGCGTGCTCCTGCTCGACGAGCCCTTCGCCGGCCTGTCAGTCGAGGAGCGACGCGACGTGCTGCAGCTGGTGACCGGCATCCCGCGCGACGTCACGATCGTGATGATCGAGCACGACATGGACGTGGCGCTCGACTTCG
>JBGPZN010000564.1:0-2406 GCA_041493815.1 Methylomirabilia bacterium | reverse complement strand
GTGCCCGACAGCGCGAGGGCCGGCAGGACGTGGCCGAACAGGAACGGCACCAGCGGGATCAGCGAGGCGCCGCCGAAGGCGACGGCCATGACGAAGGCGTCCCGCACCGGGTTGCCGAGCCGCTGCGGCGCCAGCCCCAGCTCGAAGATGGCGAGCGTGTTGAGCAGCAGCTCGGGATGACGCGCCACGCGGCGCGCGACCTCCAGGGCGTCGACCCGCGGCATCCCGCGCGCCACCAGGGCGGCGATCAGCTCGGCGACTTCCTCGCCGGGGTGGTCGCGGATCTCGCGCCGCTCGCGCTCGAGCTCGGCCTCGTGGAGCTGGCGCTGGGCGCGCGACGCCAGGAACGTGCCGATCGACATCGACAGCACGCCGGCCACCGCCGACACCAGCCCGGCGAGCAGCACGACCGCGTGACCGACCCCGGTCGCGGCCAGGCCGGCCACCACCGCGAAGGTCGAGACGAGACCGTCCTGGGCGCCGAAGACGACCTCGCGGATGGAGGACAGGCGCGCGATGCGGTCCGGCTCGGTGGCGAGCTCATCCGTGCGGGGCGCCGGGGACGGCGCCACCACGCGCTCGCTCCCCCGGCCGGCGTCGGGCGCGCTGATCGGCGCCCGCTCGCTCTTCGCCGGCGGCCGGGGTGCGCCCGTCCCGGCCGGCGCGCGCCCGAAGCTCTCCAGCGCGGTGCGGAACATCTCCCGGTGGTGGCGCTCGCGCTCGAGCGCCAGGCGGAACGAGGCGACGGCGTCGGCACGCCCGTCCGCCTCGGCGTCGCGGATCATCCGCGGCAGCACGACCTCGATCTCCACCATCTCGCCGGTGGCCGCAGTCTGGAGATTTTCCCGCGTCGTCAAGATGGCGCCCATGGTGCGCAGGTGATTGAGCGCGTGGATCGTCTCGGCGCCCGCGGCCTCGAAGAAGAGCTGGGCGATGTCGGGGCGGTCCTCGTTGAGCGCCTGGATGCCGTAGGCGAGATAGCGTCGGTTGGCGTCGGCCTCGCCCGCGAGCGCGACGAGCAGGTTCGCCTCGGTCTTGGAATCGGTCCGCTCCCGAGTCATCGGCGCGCCATTGTAGCTCCGAAGTGCAAAGCGCCGGGCCTCCGTGATACGGTCGAAGGCCATGAGGACGCTGGCGCCCACCGTGATCGGTCTGGCCGCGGCGCTGGTCGCCTCCCCCGCCCTCGCGCTCTCCGTCCAGGAAGCGATTCTGCGGGCCAAGCCCGCCGTCGTCCTCGTCACGGCCCGCGTGGACGCCGAGATCACGATGAACTGTGGCCAGGGCCCGGTCACCGTGAAGCCGGCGCCGTTCGTGGAGACCGGCACCGGCTGGTTCGTCGACGGCCGCGGCTGGGTCGTGACCAACGGGCACGTGGTCGACCCCGTGCAGCGCATGCCGCCGTGGGTGATCCACGAGCTGAAGAAGAAGGCGATCGACAAGGCGTGCGTGGAGCCGGCGCTGCGCGCCAAGGGCCTCATGCTTGGCATGCGGCCCGACGTCGAGGACCAGATCCGCCGCGAGGCCAGCGCCCGCGCGATCGACAGCGCCAAGGTCGAGCCGGAGGCCAAGCTCACCGTGCTGCTCTCGAACGGCATGCTGCTGACGGCCGAGGTGAAGAAGTTCAGCCCGCCGATCAGCTTCGGCCTGAACAACAAGCCGCTGCTGCGCGAATCCGGACGCGACCTGGCGTTGCTCCGCGTGAAGGACGGCGTCTACCCCGCGCTGGGGCTCTCGCCGCGTGACGCCCAGATCGGCGATCCCGTCCACATCCTGGGCTTCCCGGGCGTCGTACTCACGCACGAGCTGCTGAACAAGTCGGCGACGCTCGAGGCCTCGGCCACCAATGGCGCGGTGTCCAGCTTCAAGGTCGACGCGATCGGTCAGGACCTCGTGCAGACCGACGCGCCCGCCGCTCATGGCAACAGCGGCGGCCCCGCCGTCGGCGACGACTCGCTGGTGCTGGGCATCCTCACCTTCGTCTCGCTCTCCGCCGCCGGCGCCATCGAGCAGGGATTCAACTTCATGATCCCGGCCCGGGACGTGCGCGGGTTCTTGCAGGGCACCGAGGTGAAGCCGGGCGAGAGCCGCTTCAACCCGGTGTGGCAGGCCGGGGTGGAGGCGCTGCGGTCCGAACGCTACTCGACGGCAGCGGCGAGGCTCCGCGAGGCCAACGCGCTGCTCCCGGACCTGGTCGACGTCAAGCGCGCGCTGGACGAGGCCGACAAGCTGGTGAAGAACCCGCCGCCGCGACCGTTTCCGTGGGCGTGGGCGACGCTGGGGATCTCGCTCCTGAGCGTGGGCGTCTACGGGGGCATGTTCGCGCGCCGGTGGTGGCACAACCGCTTCCGCATCCTCCCCGGCCAGGTGATCGGCGCCATCGAGAGCGGCGACACGCCGGTGCTCCTC
>JBGPZN010000033.1:0-14031 GCA_041493815.1 Methylomirabilia bacterium | reverse complement strand
CGTCCCGCCGTGAGCCATCTCGAACTTCCCTCGGCGCTGCGCTGCCGCCCCGGTGAAAGCGCCCTTCTCGTACCCGAACAGCTCCGACTCCAGCAGCGTCTCGGGCAGCGCCGCACAGTTGACGGCGACGAAGGGCCCGGCGTGCCGCGTGGAGCGCTCGTGGATGGCGTGCGCCGCCAGCTCCTTGCCGGTGCCGCTCTCGCCCTGGATCAGCACGGTGGCCGAGCTGTCCGCCACCTGCTCGACCAGCGTCATCATGCGGCGGAAGGCCGGGCTGGCGCCGATCATCGCGCCGTGCCCGAGCAGGTCGTCAAGGCGCTGCTGCAGCGCCTTGTTCTTCTCGATCAGGTCGCGACGCTCCAGCGCCTTGTCGATCAGCTTGAGCAGCTGCTCGCGCCGGAACGGCTTGGTCAGGAAGTCGTAGGCGCCGTCCTTCATCGCCTTCACCGCCTCTTCCACGGTGCCGAAGGCGGTCAGAAGGATGACGTCGACGTCGGGGGCGATGGCCTTGGCCGCCCGCAGGAGCTCGAGCCCGGTGAGGCCGGGCATCTTGAGGTCCGTCACGATGAGGTCGATGCCGCCCGCCTGCACGCGCTCGAGCGCAGCCCGGCCGTCGGAGGCCAGGACGATGCGGTAGCCCTCGCGCGTCAGCGTGCGCTCGAGGCTCTCGCGCAGCCCCGGGTCGTCGTCGGCAACCAGCAGCGTCGCGGCCTCAGACATGGCTCACCGGCCGCTTCACCGGCAGGCGGATGACGAAGGTGGCGCCGGCCCCCGCGCCGTGGCGCCAGGTGAGATCGCCGCCGTGCTCGTCGATGATCTGCCGGGTGATCGACAGCCCCAGCCCCGTGCCCTGCGGCTTCGTCGTGAAGAACGGCTCGAACAGCCGCTCGGCGACCTCCGCGGTGATGCCGCCGCCGGTGTCCGACACCGCGATCTCGACGGCGTCGCCGTCCGCGCGGCTCTCGATCGTCAGCGCGCCGCCGCGGGAGAGCGCCTCCATGCTGTTCTTCACGAGGTTGTAGATCGCCTGCCGCAGCAGCGCGCGGTCGATCTCCATCAGCGGCACCTTCGGGTCGGTGGCGACGTCGATCGCCACCCCTTGGCGGATGGCCACCGGCCGTACGAAAGCCGCCAGCTCCTCGATCAGGTGGTTGATCGACTCCTCCTCGAAGTGCGGCTTGGGGAAGCGGGCGAACGCCAGGTATTCCTCGGTCAGCGCGTCCAGCGTGTTCACCTGGTCGCGAATGGCGGCCACCAGGCTCGTCGCCTCCTCCATGTCGCTGCCGGGGTGCACGCGCACGATGTCCTGCAGCATCTCGGCGTTCAGCTCGATGGCGGCGATGGGATTGCGCACCTCGTGGGCAACCCTCAGCGACAGCCGCCCGACAGTCGCCATGCGCTCGGCCACCAGCAGCTCCTGCTGGGCCGCCTGCAGCTGGTTGAGCGTCCCGGTGACCTCGGCGTTGAGCCGCTCGACTTCGCCGCGGGCGCCGCGCTCACGCTCGGCCACGATGCCCACGATGACGGCCGGCATGCCGAACAGCACGATCAGGAGCGTCACGCCCAGCCAGCCGATCCACGGCGGGGCCAGCGCCGCCGCCGCCGCCATGAGTCCCCCGGCCGCGAGCGACGCCGCCAGCGCGATCCACGGGCCGAAGTAATACGCGTTGACGGACACCAGGGGGAAGAACAGCAGGTAGAAGAGGCTGGCGCCACCGCCGGTGAGAAAGATGAGAACGAACACCAGCAGCAGGTCGATGCCGAGGGCGCCCAGGAAGATCGCGCGGGTCCGGCGCGGATGGATGGTGACCAGCGCGAAGATGCCCAGCTTGTAGAGCGTGAACCAGATGACGAGCGAATAGAGATCGAGCTCCTGGCGGGGCCGGAGGGGGATGAGCCCGAGGGTGGCGAGGCCGCCCACCATGGCCGCGGCCAGCAGGACCGCGAAGACCCGCTCGTCGCGCTCCAGCAGCCGAAAGATCGCGTGCCACGGCTTGCGCTCGCCCGTCGTCACCACGGTTTTTGCTGACCGACTATAGCACGCCGCTCAGCGCGCATCCCCGCGTCCCGCCTGCGCTTCGCGCTCCAGCGCCCGGCTGCGCCGGTAGGCGCGCGCGGCGATCCAGCCCGCGGCCACCACCAGCGCCAGCAGCACCGCCCACCGCTCGATCCGGCGGACGTCGGCCACGATCGCCTCGAGCTGATCGGTGAAGAAGAACGCCAGTCCGAAGCCCGCCGGCACGCCGAGCATGGCGCCGGCCGTATCCGCCGCCAGGAACCGGCCGAACGGCACCCGGGCGATGCCGGCGGTGAGGAACGCCGCCGCCCGCAGCCCGATGACGTGGCGGGCCGTGAAGACGACCTTCACGCCGTGGCTGCGATAGGCGGCCTTCAGCGCCTCCTCACGCACAGGGGTCAGCACGTATCGCACGAGGCGCCAGGCGAGCACGCGCTCGCCCCAGTGGCGACCGACCCAGTAGAGCACGACGTCGCCCGAGAGCACCCCCAGCAGGCAGACCGGCAGCGCCAGCCACCACCGAACCAGGCCCTCGTGGGCCAGCACGCCGCTGGCGAGAATCGGCAGCTCCTCAGGAATCGGCACACCGAGACCGGCGAGGAAGAGGATCAGGAAGAGCCCGAGGTACGTGAACTCCTCGAGGAATTGCTCGATCGATCCCACGGGCGCCAGTGTATACTGCGCCAAATCTAGTGCGGTCGCGGTTCAGGGTAACCCTCCCAAAGGAGCGCGCCCCATGGCCGTCAAACTCTTCGTCGGCGGGCTGTCATTCTCCACATCCAATGAGCGTCTGCGCGAGGTCTTCGCCGCGACCGGCAGTGTCGAGTCCGCGGCGGTCGTGACCGACCGCGACACGGGTCGCTCGCGCGGCTTCGGTTTCGTCGAGATGGCGACACCGGAAGACGCCGAACAGGCGATCAGCAAGCTCAACGGAACGTCGGTCGACGGTCGGACCATCCAGGTCGAACGCGCCAAGTCTCCCGGCTCCGGTGGCGCCGGCGGCGGACGCGGTGGCGGCGGTGGTGGTGGCGGTCGGCCTCGCTGGTAGCGCCGGTCTGAGATAAAGCGACAGGCTGCCCCGAACCGGCCACCCAGCCGGTAGAATGGCCGGGTGAGCGAGGCGCCCTGGCTCATCCTGCACACCGAGGCCTCGGTCGGCTTCGGCGGCCAGGAAATCCGGATCGTCGGCGAGGCGCGCTGGCTCCTCGACCATGGCTGGCGGGCGTTGATCGCCGGTCAGCCCGGCAGCCGCCTGCTGGAGGAAAGTGGGCGGCTCGGCGTGCCGGCCGTCGCCGTGCGGATGCGCCGGGTCCTCGACATCCCTGCCCTGCTCGCTCTTCGACGCCTCATCACCCAGCGCGACGTCGCGCTCGTGCACACCCACAGCTCGATCGATAGCTGGCTGGGTGGGGTGGCCGCTCGCTCGTGCCACCGTCCGGTTGTGCGCAGCCGCCACGTCACGATCGCGATCCCCCGCCGCCGGGCCCTGGTGTACCGGCTCGCCGATCGCATCATCAGCAGCGGCGAGGCAGCCGCCCGCGTGGTCGCCGCCGCCGGCGTGTCGCCCGCGCGGATCGTACCCATTCCGCCCGGCGTGGACACCGCGCGTTTCCATCCCTCGGTGTCGGGCGCCGGCGTCCGCGCCGAGCTGGGCCTGCCCACCGCGCCGCTGGTCGGGCTCGTCGCCAACATCCGTGGCTCCAAGGGGCACGACGTGTTCCTCGACGCCGCGGGGGCCGTGCTGGCGCGCGAGCCGGCGGCACGCTTCCTGATCGTCGGCGACGGCATCGGCTTCGCCGACGTGCGCCGCCGGGTCGGCGCGCTTGGCCTCGACGCCGCCGTGCGGATGCTGGGCTTCCGCCGCGACGTCCCCGAGGTGATGGCCGCCCTCGACGTGCTCGTCCTGCCTTCGATCCGCTCGGAAGCCGCCTCGCAGGTGATCCCGCAGGCGCTGGCGGTCGGCACGCCGGTCGTCGCCACCGACGTCGGCGGCAGCGGCGAGCTGGTGCGCGACGGCGACACCGGCCGGCTCGTCCCGCCCGGCGATGCCCCCGCGCTCGCCCGCGCCATCCTCGACTGTCTGGCCGACCGTGGCGCCGCCCGGGCGATGGCGCGCCGGGGCCAGGCGCTCGTGCGTGAGCGCCACTCGCTCGACGCCGTCATGACGCGCACGAGCGCCGTCTATCGGGCGCTGCTGCAGGGCGGGCCGCGCTGAGCGCCGTGGTACGGTGAAGACGAGGGATCGCCGCCGCCCGTGAACATCCACGTCTTCGCCACCGACTACGACGGCACGATCGCCGAGGGCAACCACGTGAGCGACGTCACCGCCCGCGCGCTCGCGCGCGTGCGGGCCACCGGGCGCAAGGTCCTGCTGGTCACCGGCCGCATGCTGCCCGACCTGCAATCGGTCTGTCCCGACCTGGAGCGGATGTTCGACGCCGTCGTCGCGGAGAACGGCGCGCTCGTCTATTTTCCCGAGCGCCGCGAGGTGCGCACGCTGGGCGATCCGCCGGAGCCGAGCCTGGTCGAGGCCCTGCGGCGCCGCGGGGTGCCCTTCGACCTCGGCAGCGCCATCCTGGCCACGGAGGCGTCGTTCGCGGAGGCCGCGCTGGCCGCCATCCAGGAGACCGGCGTGGAGCGCTCGCTGGTCTTCAACAAGGGCGCGCTCATGCTGCTGCCGGGCGGCGTCACCAAGGGCACCGGCCTGGCCGCCGCACTCACGACGCTCGAGCTGTCGCCCCACAACATGGTCGGCATCGGCGACGCCGAGAACGACCACGCGTTCCTGTCGATGTGCGAGTGCGCGGTGGCGGTGGCCGACGCGGTCCCCGCGCTGCGCGAGCGCGCGGACTACGTGACGCGCGGCGGCGCGGCCCAGGGCGCCGTGGAGTTCATCGAGGAGCACGTGCTCAACGACCTCGTCGACATCGTTCCCCGACTCGCACGCCACCAGCTGCCGCTCGGCCAGGGCACCGGCGGCGCGCCGGTGGCGGTCCCCGCCCACGGCACCCGCCTGCTCATCGTCGGGCCCTCGGGTAGCGGCAAGAGCACGCTCACCGGTGTGCTGGCCGAGCGCATCCTCGAGAGCGGTCGCTCGATGCTGCTGCTCGATCCCGAAGGCGACTACCGCACGCTGTCCGAGGTGGAGGGCGTCGTCGTCTTCGGCGGCAAGGGCGAGCAGGCGCTGCCGGCAGCCGAGGAGATGAATCAGCTCTTGCGTCGCTCGCGCACGAGCCTCGTGCTCGACCTGAGCGCGATGGCTCTGGTCGAGAAAGTCGCCTACGCGACCACGGTGCTGGCGGTCGTGGCGGCCGTGCGCTCCGGCACCGGCCTGCCCCACTGGCTCATCATCGATGAGGCGCACCACGTGCTGCCCGCCGCGGGCTCCCCGGCCGCCGACCTCGTGCGCCCCGGCGCCGAGGGGCTCGCGCTGATCACGCTCGACGCGGTCGCGCTGGCGCCCTCGGTGCGGCCGCTGCCCAACGTGGTGGCCTCCACGGAGCTGGTGGCCTTCCACGCGGGAGTGCGCACGGTGCTCGCCGCCCGGGCCTCGCGCAACGGGGCGCTGCCCCTCGACGGCCCCGCGCTCGAGCGTGGCGAGGCCGCGCTGGCGTGGCTCGAGCCGGAGCCGCACGCCGTGCGCTTCCGCGTCACCCGCCGCCGCGTCCACCACCGCCGCCACATCCGCAAGTACACGGAGGGCGAGCTGCCGCCCGAGCGGTCGTTCTTCTTCCGCGGGCCGGCCGGAGCCCTCAACCTGCGCGCCGTCAACCTCGCGCGGTTCGTGGAGCTGGCCGAGGGGGTGGACGAGGCCACCTGGGCGCACCACCTCGCCGGCGGCGAGTATTCGGCGTGGGTGCGCCAGATGATCAAGGACCCGGAGCTGGCCGACGAGATCGCGACGATCGAGACCGCGGGCGGCGCCCCGGCCGAGTCACGCCGCCAGGTGCTCGAGCGGGTGCGGGCGCGGTATGCAGTCTGAGGCTGGGAGGTTGACCGACGCCCTTGCTTGTGAAAATCCCCGGTTCGCGCTTCGGAGTGACAACCCGCGATCCCGCCCAGGCGATGTCGCGGGCGTTCTTGTCGTCGCGCAGGCCGAGGAAGACGGGGTGGCGGAGCTTGCCGTCGCCGGTGCGTTCGGTGAAGCCGAGCTGGGCAACGAGCTGCGGCTCGACCCAGGTGACGTCGCGAGCGCGGGGCGCGTCGGCGAAGGGCGACTGCGGGCGCGTGAGCGGCGACAGGCGGCGATGGAGGTCGGCCAGCGTGGCCTCGCTGAACCCGGTGCCGACCTTTCCCGCGTAGCGGAGCGCGGCGCCGTCCCAGGCGCCGACGAGCAACGCGCCCAGGTGCCGGCGCCCGCCCCGGGGCGCCGTGAAGCCGCCGACGACGAACTCTTCCTCGGCCCGCACCTTCACCTTGCACCACGCCACTGATCGCGCACCCGGCACGTAGGGTGAGCGCGGGTCCTTGCCGATCACACCCTCCAGGCCGCGACGGCGCGCCTCGCCGAACGCGCGAAGGCCGTCGGCGGCCAGGCGCCGGGCGATCTGCACCCGTGTGCCCTCGCGCACCTCCGCCTCCAGCACGCTCCGTCGGACGACGAGCGGCTCCGGCATGAGATCGCGGCCGCGGGCGTGCAGGCAATCGAAGGCGACGTAGATGGGTGACGAGGCGCCCTGGGCGCGGCGCTGCAGGAGCTGGAAGCGCGAGACGCCGCCGGCGTCGAAGACCACCACCTCGCCGTCGAGCACGAGTGTGGGCGCGGGCAGCGCGGCGAGCGCTCCGGCGACCTCGGGGAAATCGGCGGTGCGATCCTTGTCGTTGCGGCTCAGCAACCGCACCCGCCGGCTGTCCTTCAGCGCGATCAGGCGGATGCCGTCGTACTTCTCCTCCCAGACCCAGCCGGGCCGATGGAACGGCGCGTCCACGAGGGTGGCCAGCATCGGCGCCACCCGCGCGGGCACGCGGCTCACGCGGAGCGCGAGGCGCGCGGCGGGTCGGCGGCGGCGGCGAGCTCGAGCTGGCGCGGCGTGGCGCCGGCGGCGCGCGCGATCCCGGCCATCGTGCGCCGGGAGACGACCGACAGCGGGCGCGTGACGGTCACGTCCTCGGCCGAGGCGAAGCGGTCGCGGTGCTTGATCAGCAGCCACTGGCGATTGCGCGTGCGGACCAGCACCCACGAGCCCTTGAGCTTGCGCCCGTGCAGCCGGAACTTCAGCTCGCCCCTGGCCGCCGCCGCGCCGACGTCGGAAGCCTCCGGCTCCCACGCCCCGCGGTCCCAGATCATCACCGTGCCGCCGCCGTACTCGCGCTCGGGGATCACGCCCTCGAAGCCGTTGTAGTCCATCGGGTGCGGCTCGGTCATCATGGCCAACCGCTTGGTGGCCGGGTCGAGCGACGGCCCCTTCGGCACCGCCCACGAGAGCATCGCGCCCTCGTGCTCGAGCCGCAGGTCGTAGTGCAGGTGACTGGCGCGGTGCTTCTGGACGACGAAGGCCAAGCCGCGCGTGCGCCGGCGGCCGGGGCGGCCCGCCGGCTCCGGCGTCACGCCGAAGCGCCGCCGGCGAAGGTAGTGCGAGGCGAGCCTGCGAAGCCGTACTGGCTGAGATCGGGCTCGGCCGGGCCGCGTGGACTCACGACGGCATTGTACGCACGCCGGAGGGCCGGGCCGCGAAGCGGCGGAGGTTGGCCCGCGCCCGCCGGCCGTCGGGGTCGATCGCGAAGCCGGCCGCCTGGACCGCACGCTCCGTGTCACGGTTAGGATGACAGCCGCCCGCGAGCCACGTCCAGGCCGGCTGCAGCGCGTCCTGCATCCGGGCCCGCCACGCGGTCGTGGCGCGGACGTGCTCGAGTGCGCGCAGCGTACCTTCGGGGCGGAGCACGCGGCGCACCTCGGCGAGCCCGATCGCGGGATCAGGCACGCTGCAGAGCACCAGGCCGCTGACCACCGTGTCGAAGCAGCCGTCGCGGAACGGCAGCGCCTCGGCGCTGCCCTGCACGAGCGGCGTCGCCGGGGCCCGGCGGCGCGCGCGACGCAGCGCCTCGAAGGAAGGATCGAGGCCCACGGCAAGGACGGTGGTGGGGAAGATCGGCAGGTTGCGTCCGGTCCCGCAGCCGAGGTCGAGGGTCCGCCCGCGCGCGCCGTCGACGATCCAGCACCGCCAGCGTGCCAGCCCGCGCCACTCCACGAACGCGCAGATCGCGTCGTACAGCCAGGGAATCTGCTCGATGCCGCGCATGCGGATCATGCTACGCCCGTAAGCAGACACACGAACGCCCCGGGCGCAGGCGCCGGGGCGCTCAGCCGGCCGCGGCGGCGGGGAGCAGCCGCGGTAACGGTCGGGGAACTGCTTGACGGATCGCCTCGGCCAGCGGGTCGGCAATCTGCTGCATGACGGCTGCAGAAGTATGGATAGACGCCCCGCTCGGCGAACGTAACCGTCGCATCAATGTCGTTCTGATTGACGCAGGTCACGGAGCTTTCGACCTCGCTTCACCCGGCCCTGCGGGCAACGGATGCGGTCCGGATTCAACGGGGGGACAGCTGGCGCTTCTTCAGCGGCCTCCGGGAAGCAGGTAGAGCATGACGTAGACGACGACGCCGGTGACGGACACGTAGACCCACACCGGCAGCGTCAGGCGGGCCAGGCGAGCGTGGCGGACGAAGTCGCCGCCGAGCGCCCGGTAGAGCGTGGTCAGCACGAACGGCACCATGGCGGCGGCGAGCACGATGTGGGAGACGAGCAGCGGGAAGTAGACCCAGCGGGTCCACCCCTGCCCGGCGAAGGGCCGCGAGCCGGCCAGCGCGTGATACGTGATGTAGGAGAGGAGGAACAGCACCGAGACGCAGAACGCCCCCAGCATGCACGCGCGGTGGGCGGCGATGCGACGCCGCCGCACGAACCGGTAGCCCGCCGTCAGCAGCCCGGCGCTGGCGCCGTTGAGCAGCGCATTCAGCGCCGGCAGCGCGGCGACGTCGGCGTGGCCGCCGCGGCCGGGCGTGTGGCCGAGCAGCAGCACGGCGACCACGAGGACGACCACGAGGGAGAGAGCGCCGATGAGCGGGAGGGCCACACGATCACGCACGGCGCCCATCGTACCGCACGGATCGAGGGCCCGTGGACCGGCCAGCGACCGCGCGCCGGGCGCGCGTCCCTACCGCGTGTCGGTGATGCGGACCTCGGCCGAGCTCCGGGCGCCCAGCGTCGCGCCCCCTCGCGGGTTGGTGAGGATGACCCCGAGGGTCTTGAGCGGTTGCGCTCCAGGCTCGATCTGCAGCGGGATGCGGATCGTGGTGCCCAGCTGGCCTGCGTTGAAGTGGATCTGCCCCGTGGTCGCGACGTAGTCGCTCAGAGCCGTGGCGGTGCCGTCGACGATCACGAAGTCTACGGTGGCGCCGGTGCAGCTGCGCGACACGCTGAGCACGGCCTCGCAGGGCGACGTGGCGCATTGGCTGACGGAGAACGCGGCGGCGGAGAACTGCACGGCGCCGGCCACATCGGTCAGGATGTTGACCCGGAAGTTCGGCCGCCGGAGCCGCAGATCGCTGGCCGCGGTGGCGATCACGAGGTCGCCGCGTGCGTCGAGCCGCAGGCTGTCGGCGCCGTCGAAGGCCAGCTCGACGGCACCAGCATCGGCGCCGGGCGCGACCACGAGGTCGTACTCGAGCTCGCGCTCGGTACCGTAGAAGACGAGGCTCACGCCGGGGTACGCCTCTGCGTAGTGCAGTGGCAGCGGCCCTCCGGCGCCGAGGCCGGGCGCCGCCGTCGCGAGCCCCGGCAGCGTCAGGAGCGCCAGAAGCACGACGAGGACGGCCGGCGCGACGCGAACGCGTCTCAGGGCGGTGTGGCACGGGCCTGCACTGGGCACTGGCGGGCTCCGGGTGATACCGCGCGAGTGGTTCGCGCTGCTCGGAGTCGCTCATCGACCGGCCTGATCCAGCCGGGCGCGTTTCAGCACCCGTTGCTATGGGCGACGACCGTTTAGTGAGTCTAGGACATCGAGACACTCGCCTCCTAGCGCTCAGTTCGTCCGACGTGGAATTCGTTCACCCGACGCCGCGCCTAACCTCTTGTCGCGTTTGCTGTTTGACACGCCGTGCTCGGAAAACCTAGAATCGGCGCGGCCCACTCGGCCCTCGATGGACGCCAACGTCGACCAAATCGCCCGCGAGCTGGCCGCGCTGACTCAGCGCTTCGTAGATCTGGGTGCCAAGCTCGGCGAGGCCGCGCGGGCGCTGGACGCAACCGGAGCCCCCCCCGCCAACGGGCTCGTCGAAGCGCTGGCCGGGGCCCGTGGTCAGTTCGTTCAACTGCGCGCCCAGGCCCTGAGCGCTGCCGACGCGGCCGGCGTCCCGCCCCCGCCCGAGCCGCAGAGCCTCAACGAGATCGAGCCCTTGCTGGCGGCGATCGGCGAAGCGCTCCGCAGTCGCGCCCGCCGCGAGGCGCTGGAACACGCCCAGCAAGCCGCGGTAGCAACGATCGACCGCGTGCTCGAGATCATCCATCAGGACGACCCGGCGTTCTCCACGCTCGTCGCCTGTCACGCCAAAGCCCACGAGGCGCGCGCGGCGATCCTCGCCCTGACCGAGCTCGAGTCGGACGACGCGCGCCAGGTCATGGATCGCGTCGGCGCGTTCACCGACCTGCTCACGATGGTGGAGAACCGCGAGGGGCTGGACGACGATCGGTATGCGCAGCTCGAGGAGAGCGTGTCGCGCGGGTTCGGCCGCGCGCTGGCGGTGGCGGCGGCCCGCGGCCGGATCGGATTCGAAGGCGAGTTCGCCGAGCCGCCGCCAGCCCCCGAGCCGGCGCCGGAGCCCGCCGGGGAGCCGAGCGAGGCCCCGCCGATGGAGACTGAGGTGGTGATGGCATCCGCCTCGGAGGCGACGGCCGGCGAGGCGCCGCCGCTCGAGTCCGAGGAGAGCGCGCTCCCGGAGGAGCCGGAGCCCGCGTCGGAGACGATCGCCGTCGAGGAGCCGGCGGCTGGAGCCGAGGTCGCCACCGATCCGTCGGCGCCCGACGAGACCGCGCAGTGGTGGCTGGCGGCATGGGCCCGCTGGTCGGGCTGGAAGTCCAGCCACGATTTCGCCGCGGCGGTGCGTGAAGAGCTCGGCAAGTATCCGTATCTGCTCTCGGTGCCCATCCAGAAGAGTCCCGAGTACGAGGACGGACTGCTTGCCTACGGCTACTCGATCCTGATGGACCACGTCGAGCGGCAGAACGCGGGCTGTGTCGGGAACGCGCTGAACAGCCTCAAGCCCGGACAGACGCGGCCGGTCGGCGAGCAGCTCTACGACTATCTGATCACCGAGGGCCGCCTCCGCGAAACGTACGCCGATTTCGTCAGGAACACGCTGGTGGCCGCCGTGCCCGAGCCAGGCGTGTGGTTCCAGTTCCGCATCCTCGAGTCCAAGGAGGACACGCGGATCCTGCAGCGGCCGTCGGCGCGCATCGGCGACACCGAGCTGTCGGGCCAGCGCCTGGCCAGCGACGGCCAGCGGTACAACGAGCACAAGTTCAAGATGACGCTGGGGCCGCTCACCACCCGCTTCGTCCTGGTGTCGGCCGACGTCAAGGAGGCGCGCGGCGCCGGCTTCAAGCTCGTCGGGGACGGCGCGCCGTCCGACAGCGGCTGGGTCGTGAGCGTGTCGGCCGGCAATCGCGGAAAGAACGAGGCCAGGCGGATCGGCGAGGACGGTCTACACGTTCCCGGCCTCGGCAAGGATCACCCGGCGTTGTGGGTCGCCGTGTTCAATCCCGACACGACCGCCGATCGACGCTACGAGCTGAGCGTGTTCCTGCGCAAGGACGCGAAGTCGCCGTTCCGGACGAAGGGCTAGGCGCCCGAGAACCGCCGGTGCGGGCTACTCGTGGGGGGCCGGCTGGGCAGTGGGGGCCGGCGCCGGGGCCTCGCGGCGGGCGAAGGGACTCCGCATCACGCCCAGCTTCTGCGCGACCTGATTGGTCGCCTGCACGGTCTCCAGCACCGTGGCCAACGCCTGGGCGGCTTCGTCCTTGTCGGTGCGGAACTGCTCGCTCTGCTTGCGGGTCTCGTCGAGCTCCTTGCGGAGCTCGCCCAGCTCCCGGCGCAGCCGCTCGGTCTCCTGCTCGGCGTGATCGGTCTTGGCGGTGAGCTGCTGGTCGTGGTCGAGGAGCACGGGCAGCAACGCGAAGAGCTCCTTCGTGTCCTCGATCCAGCGCGCGAACCGCTCGCGGACCTGTACCTGTTCCATGTCATCCCTCGCTGCCCGGGAGTGGAGACAGCGATTTAATCTAGCATTCGGGTTCAGGCGATGTCGAGCATATCGGTGATACCTTAAGCGGGGAACGCGGCCATGGCGACCATCGCGCGCAACATCGGACCGACCGGCCGGCGCATGCGGACGATCGGGGGCCTCGTGCTCCTGGTCCTCGGTGTGGGGGGTGCCGCCGCGCTCGTGCTCGGTGGGGTCAGTCGCGGCGTCCGGCTGGCGCTCTTCGCCCCGTTCTTCGGCGCCGCCGTGGGCCTGTTGCAGGCCCGCGACCAGACGTGCGTGATGCTCGCCGCGCGCAACCAGTGCGAGATCGGGCGCGGCGTCGCCCCCGTCACCGATTCCTGGCTCGTCGGCCAGCTCAAGCGTCAGGCGCGCGAGGTGCTCCTCGAGTCGGCCGTGGTCGCGGCATTCCTCACCGGCCTCGTGCTGCTGCTCCCCGGCTGAGGCCGCCCGCGCGCGCGATGATCGTCACGCCACGGTGGAAGCGCCCGTGCCACGCAGGTGCTTCCGCGTGTCGTTATACTGAATACCATCCAGGGTAGTGAGATGAAAGGAGCGTTCTCATGTCGGTGAGGCTGTTCGTGGGAGGCCTGGCGTTCTCCACCGCGACGGACGGGCTGCGCGATGCCTTCGCCCGCTTCGGCATCGTCCAGTCGGCGGCGGTCATGACCGACCGGGAGACCGGCCGATCGCGCGGGTTCGGATTCGTGGAGATGGCGAACGACCAGGAGGCCGAGAAGGCGATCAGCAGCCTGAACGGTTCGAGCCTGGACGGCCGGATGATCCGCGTCGACCGCGCCACGCCGCGCGGCGCCGGCGGTCCCCCCCGCCCGCGGCCGGCGGGCGCCGGCCCGCGGTCCGATCGGCCCATGGGTGGCGGCGGCGGGTTCGCGCCCCGGACCGGCGGTGGTGGTGGCGGGGGCTACGGACCCCGGCCGGGTGGCGGGGGCGGCGGCTTCGCCCCGAGGCCAGGAGCCGGTGGTTGGACGCCCCCGGCGCCGGAGGGACGCACCGGCAACCGGGGGCGCGGTGACCGGCGCACGGGTCCTCCCGGCCCCGGCCGGGACGCCGGGCCACCGAAGAAGCCGGGCGGGCGCAAGAACGTGACGCCCCAGGATCGGCGGGGTGGACGCGGGCGGCTCGGGTCGGACGGAGACTACCGCTGGGGGCGGTAGGCGGCGCGACGGCCTGAACGCGGCTAGGGCATCCCGGTCGAGCTGCCGGGGCTGAGGCGGATCAGCATCTCGGTGACGAGCGGCGAGAACAGCATCCCGACGAAGAACGCGGTCGCCACCCAGATCGCCAGCCTGATCAGCGTCACGGTGTAGCCGCCAGCAACGCGATCAGGTCGCCCAGCTCGCGCAGAATTCGGTCCGGGCAGACCGCGGACTCGGCCGGGACGCCGAGTCCGGGCCGGTCGAGCCAGGCGGCACGCAGGCCCAGGCGCTGCGCTCCCGCCACGTCGAACTCCAGGTGATCGCCGACCATCCACACCTCGGGCCCTGCCGCCACGCCGAGGCCGGACAGGGCCGTCCGGTAGACCGCGGCATCGGGCTTGCCGGCGCCGAACTCACCCTCGATCACGATCGCGTCGAAGAAGCGTGCGAGGTCGTGGCGCTCGATCTTGGCCCGTTGCTCGCGGGCGTCGCCGTTGGTGACCAGGCCGAGCGGCGTGCCCCGCTCCCGCAGAGCCGTCAGGACCTGCACCGCGTCGGGAAACAGGGTCATCACCGACCGCCGCCGGGCCGCGAAGGCCTCG
>JBGPZN010000476.1:0-3029 GCA_041493815.1 Methylomirabilia bacterium | reverse complement strand
GCGTCGCCCGCGAGCTGGCGGCGCTCACCGGCCGCCGCCTGCGCCGGCCGGCCAGCGCGCCGCGGGAGTCCCGGGAGTCGGCGCGCTCGCTCGCCCGCGTGCGGATCGAGGCGCCGGACCTGTGCCCGCGCTACACGGTACGGGTGGTCGGCGGGGTGCGCGTGGGGCCGAGCCCGGCCTGGATGGCGGCGCGGCTGCGGGCGTGCGGGTTGCGGCCGATCAGCAACGTCGTGGACGTCACCAACTACGTGCTGTGGGAGCTGGGCCACCCGCTGCACGCCTTCGACGGCGACCGGGTGACCGACGCGACGTTCGTCGTGCGGCGCGCGCGGGCGGGGGAGCGCTTCACGACGCTCGACGGCCAGGACCGCGCGCTCGACGACTCGATGCTGGTGATCGCCGACCCCGCGCGCGCCATCGGCCTGGCCGGCGTGATGGGCGGCGCCAACTCGGAGGTCGGCCCGGCCACCACGCGCGTGTTCCTCGAGAGCGCCTACTTCGCGCCGGCCTCCATCCGCCGGACGTCGCGCGCGCTCGGGCTGCGGACCGACGCCGCCTACCGGTTCGAGCGCGGCGCCGACATCGAGGGGCTCGCCGACGCCGGCGCCCGCGCGGCCCAGCTGATGGCCGAGCTGGCCGGCGGCGCGGTGGCCCGCGGGATGGTCGACGTCTACCGCCGCCGCCGCAAGCCCGTGCGCGTGCGCCTGCGCCTGTCCCGCGTCGAGCGCGTGCTGGGTATCGCGCCGACGCGGACCCACGCCCGCCGCATCCTCACCGGGCTCGGCCTCGGCGTGCGCGACCGCGGCCGCGACCTCGACGTCGAGGTGCCGAGCTTCCGCCGCGACCTCGCGATGGAGGACGACCTCGCCGAGGAGATCATTCGCGTGTGGGGCTACGACAAGATTCCCTCCACGCTGCTGTCGGGGGCGACGGTCGAGGTCGCGCGGGAGTCCGATCGCCTGCGCCAGGAGGGGCTCGTGCGACGCGCGCTGGTCGGCGCCGGCCTCATGGAGGCGGTCGCCTACAGCTTCAGCGATCCCGCGCGGGCGGCGGCGCTGCGCGGGCCCGGTGACCCCGAGCCGGTGGCGCTGCTCAACCCGCTGAGCCAGGACGCCTCGGTGCTGCGCCAGCATCCGCTCGACGGCGTGCTCGGCGTCGTCGGGACCAACGTGCGGCGCCAGCAGGGTGACGTGCGCGTCTTCGAGATCGGCCGCACCTACGCGCGCGCGCCCGGCGGCGACACCGGGACCACGGAGCCACGCTGGACGGCGGTCGCGCTGGCCGGCGCCCGCCGCGATCCCGCCTGGCACGGCGACGGCGCCGCCGTGGACGTCTACGACGCCAAGGGCTACGCCGAGCACGTGCTCGCGACGTTCGGGCTGTCGGCGCACACGCGGGAGGGCGGGCGGCTGGGGGGCTTCGAGCCCGACAGTCACGGTACGCTCGTGACCGACACGGGCGACGTCGTCGCCGAGTTCGGGGAGGTGTCGGCGTCCGCGCGCGAGCGGTTCGGCATCGACGTGCCGGTGTTCGTCGCCGCGATCCCGCTCGACCGGCTGCCGATCCTGCCCGTCGCGCCGCGCTATCAGCCGCTGCCGAGGTTCCCCTCGGTGCAGCGCGACATGGCGTTCGCGATCGCCGATCCGGCGCTGTCGGTGGCGGCGGTGCAGGCGGCCATCGCCCGCGCGGCGGGGGCGCTGCTGCGCGAGCTTGCCGTGTTCGACGTGTTCCGCCTGCCGGACGGTGCGCGGAGCGTGGCCTGGCGCTTGACCTTCCAGGCCGACGACCGCACCCTCACCGACGAAGAGGTCAACGCGATTCACGGGCGGGTGGCCGAGGCGGTGAGCCGCGAGTTCGGCATCACGCTTCGAGGGAGTTGATGGTCCATGGATGACAGTCAGGTCCTGGAACGGTTGACGGAAGTGGAGGGCGCCGTGCGCCGCGCCGGCGAGGCGCTGGCCCGGCTGCGCGAGGACAACGACCGGCTGCGGCGCGACGTCAAGCGCCTGGAGGACGAGCGCCGCCAGGTGCTCTCCCAGGTCGACGCAATCTTGAAGGACATCGGCAAGCTCGATCTGGCGGGTGGCTAGGGGTGGCGGCCGGGCGGGTCGAGCTCTCCCTGCTGGGCCAGACGCTGACCGTTCGCACCGAGGCGTCGCCGGAGTACGTGCGCCAGCTCGCCGCTTACCTCGAGGACCGCGTGGGCGAGCTGACCAGCAGCGGCATCAAGGATCCGATGGCGGCGCTGACGCTGGCCGCGCTCGACATCACCGACGAGCTGTTTCGCGCGCGCGAGGACCGGACCAAGCAGGACGGCGACGTGAATACCCGGCTGAGCGCGCTCGTCGACATTCTCGACCGTCTGGCGCCGGGCACGCCGCCGCCCCGCGCATGAGGGTGGCGCGATGCTGGCTGGCTGGGCCCTGCTCGGTCTCACGCTGATCGTGGCCGCCCCACCGGCCTATTGCACCGGGCAACGCATCACCGACGACTTCGGCGTCCTCCACTATCCGAATGGCCAGCGCGTCGTCGATGGCTTCGGCAAGGAGCTCGATCCGAACGGCACGCGCGTCACGAACGACTACGGCGACGAGATCCGCTACTCGAACGGCGGTCGCGTGCGGAGCGCGTTGGGCGACCTCCTGTTCCCGAACGGCACTCCGGTGAGGAGCGCGTCCGGGCAGGTCCGCTATCCCAACGGCCAGCAGGTGCGTACCGCGACCGGCACCTGCTACTTCGAGACCGGCGTGGAGATGAACCCCTGCCAGCGCGTGGTGCCGATGCGCGATCGGCTCGCCGGCGGCGAGACCGTGTTCTACGAGCTCGACGTCGCCGGCGGCGCCACCGACCTGCGCCGCGTGCGGCACGAGTTCCCGTCGGGCGCCGCCGTCATCACTCTGGCCGCCGACCTCGCGGCCGGGCGCCTCGACCGCGTGAGCATCGCCGCGGCCTGCCCGTCGACGCGGTAGCCGTGATCACGCTCGAGACCGATCGGCTCCGGCTGCGGATGTTCCGTCAGGACGACCTCG
>JBGPZN010000307.1:0-4501 GCA_041493815.1 Methylomirabilia bacterium | reverse complement strand
CGGCCGTCCACCGTGACCTCGCGCGCGTCGAAGTCGACCGCCAGGCCGCCGGCGGTGAAGCGGGCCCGCGGGGCGTCCGCCGCGCCGCGGCGCAGGACCGCGCGGATGCGGGCCAGCAGCTCGCGCGGGTTGAAGGGCTTGGCCAGGTAGTCGTCGGCGCCCAGCTCGAGGCCGACGATCTTGTCGACGTCCTCGCCGCGGGCGGTCAGCATCAGCACGGGCAGCGCCGCCCACTCGGGCGCCGCCCGGATCCGGCGGCACACCTCGAGCCCGTCGATGCCGGGCAGCATCACGTCCAGCAACACCACGTCGAAGCGGCCGCGGCGTAGCGCCGCCAGGCCGTGCTCGCCGTCGGGGGCGACGGTCACGTCCAGGTCGTGGCGGCCGAGGTACTCGGCCACCATCGCCCCCAGGCGCGCGTCGTCCTCGACGAGGAGAGCGGCGTGACGGCGCTTGCTCATCAGCCTCCGTGGCCGGGGCGGTTGGCGCGGACCCAGTCGGCTACCGCCTTGCGCTGGACCGGCGTCAGCACGTCGTGAACCTCGGTGATGGCCTGGGTGATGGCGTCGGCGACCTGCCGATGCTCGGCCTCGTGCGCGGCGCGGAAGGCGGTCAGGCGGCCGGGATCGACCGAGTCGGCCTCGAACAGCGCCAGCGCCTCGCCCATGTGTGCCCCGCGCGTCTGCCGCTGCGCCTCCATCGAGGCGAAGACGCGGTCGCGCGCGGCGTAGATCTTCAGGCGCTGCTCCGGCGTGACGCTGGCCGGCTCCAGCGCCTCGTCGATGATCGCCGACGCCACGCGCTTCATCATGGCCGGCCGGCCGTGGCCACCCATCCCCTGCGCGAACGCCGCCGCCGTCGCCACCAGCCCCACGCCCAGCACCGCCAGCGACCCCAGGATCGTCCGTCGACTCAGCATGTCGTCCTCCTTGCGGGCCGGCTTCGGCCGGCCTCTGCGCACGAGGATCGACGGGCGATGTGAAGCGCGTGTGTGGGAATTGTAAAGGTCTGTTGCCCGGCCGGGATCGCCTCAGCTCTCGAGCAGGTCGTTCAGTCGCGTCGGATCGATCGGCTTCACGAGGTGGGAATCGAACCCGGCGGCCAGACAGCGCTGCTGGTCCTCCGGCCGGCCGTATCCGGTCAGGGCGACGAGGTGGCGCGGCTGGTGGGGCTGGCGCCGGATGTGGCGTGCCACATCGAGGCCGTCGAGACCCGGCAGTCCGAGGTCGACGAGCGCGACCTCGGGCTGCACCCTCGAGGCCATCTCCACCCCTTCGGTTCCATCGGTGGCCACGAAAACCTCGTGGCCCCGGCGCTCCAGGTAGACGCGCAGCATCTCCCCGGCGTCCTCGTTGTCCTCGACGATCAGGACGCGCCGCCGCGGCGTGGCCGACGTGTCGGCGCCCGGCGAGGTCGCGGACGGCAGCGGGACGAGCGGCAACCGGACCGTGAACGTGCTGCCGCCTCCCCGCCCGGGGCTCGTGACTCCCACGGTTCCGCCGTGAAGCTCGACCAGCATGCGCACCAGCGTGAGGCCAATGCCCAGCCCCCCCTGGGCGCGATCGACCGCCTGATCGCCCTGCGCGAAGAGATCGAAGATCGTCGACAGCGCCCCCTCGCTCAACCCGACGCCCTCGTCGATCACCCGCAGCACCGCCTGCCCGTCCTCGGCGCGCGCGGTGAGACGGATCCGACGGCCGGCCGGCGTGTACTTCACCGCGTTGGTGAGCAGGTTCAGGATGATCTGCTCCAGGCGAGTGGCATCGGCACGGGTCCCGACCTCGTCGGCGTCCACCTCGATGACGTGCCGGATCGGGACGGCGGCGGCTCGAAGGACCGTGACGGCGTGGTCGACGGCGTCGCGAAGGTTCACCGGGCTGATGTCCAGGGCGATCTTGCCGGTCCGAACCCGGGCCGCGTCGAGGAGATCGTCGATGAGGCGGCGCAGATGCGCCACCTGCCGGCGGATCACGGCGAGCGGACGCGGCAGCTCGTCGAGCCCGCGGGCCAGGGCGATCACGGCGGCCGCGCTCGCCACGGCGGCCAGCGGGTTGCGGAGCTCGTGGCCGAACATGGCGAGATAATCGTCCTTGGCGCGGTTGGCCGCCTGCGCCTCGAGCAGCAGGCGGACCCGCTCCTCTTCGAAGCGCTTGCGCTCGGTCACGTCCCGGACGATCTTCGATGCGCCGACGATCGTGCCATCGGCCGCGCGCACCGGCGAGACCGTGAGCGAGATGTTGATGAGGCGCCCGTCCTTGGTCTGGCGCACGGTATCGAAGTGGTCGACACGCTCGCCGCGCCGGAGCCGGGCCAGCACCACATCCTCCTCGCTGCGCCGGTCCGCCGGGATGATCAGCACGATGTGGCGTCCGATGACCTCGGCCGCGCTGTAGCCGAACATCCGCTCGGCGGCCGGGTTCCAGGAGGTGATGACCCCGTCCAGGGTCTTGCTGATGATCGCGTCGTCCGACGAGTCGACGATCGCCGCGAGGCGCGACAGGACGATGTCGGCGTTTTCCGGGGCGCTCACGACACCGCCATCGTAGCACTGCCGCGAAGGCCCGCACCGAGACGCCCAGGCGGGGTGGGAAAATCTTTCCCTACTACTCCGCCCAGACCTCGATCGGCGTGTCGCGTCCGCGCAGCGTGTGGGGGCCGCGGGGCTTCAGCCCCTCGAGCAGCGCGACCTCGGCGCCCTCGCGCTCGACGGCCTCCACCAGCGCGCCGCCCGCCACGATGGCCGCGTCCATCTCGCGCGTGAGCACCTGCAGGCGGCTGGCGACGTTGATGGTGTCGCCGACCGTCGCGAAGGCCATGCTGCGCTCGCTGCCGATGTCGCCGAGGACGGCCTGGCCATGGTGCAGGCCGATGCCCATGCGCAGCGGCGGCAGCCCCTCCGCCGCGCGCTGCGTGTTCCAGTCCCGCAGCGTGGCGAGCATGCCCCGGGCGCAGGCCAGCGTGTCGGTGGCGTCACGGGCGCCGACGTCGGGGACACCGAACGTCGCCAGCAGCGCGTCGCCGATGAACTTCTCCAGGCAGCCGCCGTGGCGAAACACCTCGTCCTCCATCCGCCCGTGGAAGGCGCGGAGCATCGCCATGACCTCCTCCGGCGGCATGTCCTCGGCCAGCGTCGTGAAGCCGACCAGGTCGGCGAAGAGCACGCCGACGGCCTGGCGGCGCACCCGGCCCAGCGGCTCGTCGCGGCCGGCCAGGACGTCGACCACCTTGGGCGAGAAGTAGCGCGCGAGGTTGCCGCGCTCGCGCTCGGCCTCGGCCCGCTCGGCGACCAGGCTGCGCGAGCGCCAGACCAGCAGCGCCAGGCCGCTGCTCACGAGCAGGAAGATGACGATCTCGTACTGGTACTTCAGCACCGAGAGGTAGTTCGGATCGAAGTAGTCGGCGGACACCGTGATGACCCCGGGATGGCTCCGCACCCACCGAAAGCCCAGCGTCCAGGCGCCGGCGCCGCAGACGCCGGTCCACAGGAGCAACGACGGTCGAAAGGAAAAGGTCATCTGCATGAGGAACACGAAGAAGAAGAGGAAGTTCGCGTAGCGGAACGGCATGGGCAGCGGCAGCCGGACGGCCGAGAACGGATTGGGGACGATCAGCACCGCGGCCAGGACCAGGCAGTCGACCGCCACGAAGACGTACGGCATGAGCGTCGAGCCGGACCGGCGCCGGTAGAACATGAACTGCGCGAGGCCGGTACACAGGAAGAACAGCGCGGTGAAGGCGATCCAAGCGTAGGCCAGGCCTCGCTCGGGGTTGACCAGCGCGGTCCAGCCGATGATCAGGACCACCGCGACCGAGCGGACGGCCGCGGCCAGCATCAGCCCTCGCCGCTCCTCGCGCGCGAAGGCCGCGTCGAGCCGGGCCCGGGCGCCGCCGTCGGCCGACGTCACCGCTTCTTGGGCGGATGCGCGCGGACAGCCGCCTCGTTCACGTCGGTCCCCCAGCCGGGGCGGCCGGACAGGGTGAGGTGGCCGTCCTTGATATCGGGCGTGTGGGTCACGAGGTCGTCGTACCAGGGCACGACGTCGGGATCGATCTCCATGATGCGCAGGTTCGGAACCACCGCGCAGAAGTGGGCGTTCATCAGGGTGGCCAGGTGGCCGTAGAAGTTGTGCGGCGCCACGTTCACCTCGTAGGCGTCGGCCATGGCCGCGATCTTCGCCGACTCGGCCACGCCGTTCCACGGCGTGTCGATGATCGCCACGTCCACCGACTGGGCCTCGAAGTACGGCCGATAGTCGCGCCGGCCGAACAGGCACTCGCACGACGCGACCGGGATCGTGGTGCGCGAGCGGATGTAGTGCAGCGCCTTGGCGTCCCGGGTGTCGATCTCGATCCAGGAGATGTCGAACGGCTCGATGACCCGCGCGATCTTCAGGAACCCCTCGGTCTTGAAGTTGAAGTTCAGGTCCACCAGGATGTCGACGTCGGGCCCGGTGCCCTCGCGGAAGGCGGCGAGCTGCTCGCGGATGGCCTTGAGCACGTG
>JBGPZN010000172.1:0-7193 GCA_041493815.1 Methylomirabilia bacterium | reverse complement strand
GGCGGGGGGGCGGGGGCGGGGCCGGCCGGGCGTCGGGGCCGCGCTCCCCCCCCCCCCCCCGCCCCGCCGCTCCCTACCCCGGAGAGAGCGTCGTCGTCGATCAAGTGCTCGAACGGCACCGAGCCGGCGGGCGAGGCATCGGAGCCGACGAACACGAGGCGAACGTTGCGGGCTTCCGCGGCGGGCTGCACGGCGGCGGCGGTGTCGGGCTCGTAGAGGGCGATGCGGGCGCCGCAGTCGTCGAGGACGTATTGCATCTCGCCGGGGGCGAAGCGGAAGTTTACCGGGGTCGGGACGCCGCCGATGGTTTGCAGGGCCCAGTAGGCGAGGACGTGTTCCAGGCGGTTGCGGAGGGCGATGAGGACGCGGTCGCCGGGAGTGATGCCGAGGCGGTGGAAGGCGGCGCCGAGCGTGCACGCCTGGCGATGGAGCTGGGCGTAGGTGAGGCGGCGGTCGCCGTCGACGACGGCTTCCGCCTGGGGCCACCGCAGCGCGGCCAGCTCCAGCAGCCGGGCGAGGGTCACGGGAGCAGCAGCACCTTGCCCTTGTTCTTGCGGTCGAGCACGTGCTGCACGGCCGCCCGGGCGTCCTTCAGCGGGAAGGCGCGATCGATCACCGGCCGCAGGCGGCCGTCGAGGACGTAGTCGAGGAGCGCGCGCAGCTCGACGATCGAGCCGAGGTTGGTGCCGACGATCCGGAGGTTCTTCGAGTAGACGTGACGCAGATCGAGGCGGCCCCAGTGGGTGTCGTGACTGCCGATGGAGATCAGCGTCCCCAGCCGCGTCAGCGCGTAGGTCGAGCGCTCGAAGGTCTCGCCCCCGATGTGCTCGACGACCACGTCGACGCCGCGCTTGTTCGTCCACTTCTTCGTCTCCTCGACGAAGTCCTGGGTGCGGTAGTTGACGACGTGCTCGGCGCCGAGACCGCGGGCGAACTCGATCTTGTCGTCGCTGCCGACCGTGGCCATGACGCGGGCGCCGCACAGCCGCGCGATCTGGATGGCGGCGCTGCCCACGCCGCTGCCGGCCGCGTGGACCAGCACGGTCTGGCCGGGCCTCACGTCGGCCTTCACCAGCAGCGCGTGCCACGAGGTGAGGAACGCCAGCGGCAGCGCCGCCGCCGCCGGAAAGTCGAGCGCGTCGGCCAGCGGCAGGCAGCTGGCGGCCGGCACCCGCACCAGCTCGGCGTAGCCGCCGTCCCGGTGGGCGCCGATGTAGCCGTAGCGCAGGCAGAGCGTGCGCTCGCCCCGCAGGCAGAACTCGCAGGCGCCGCACGACAGCCCTGGGAAGACGATGACGCGCTGGCCCGTCTTCAGGCCGGCGACGCCGGCGCCGAGCGCCTCCACGGTGCCGGCCACCTCGCAGCCGTTGACGTGGGGCAGCCCCTCCGGCGGCGGGAAGCGCCCGTCGAGCAGCAGCATGTCGACCTGGTTGAGCGCGCACGCCCGCACACGGACCACCGCCTCGCCGGCAGCCGGGGCCGGATCGCGGTAGTCGCCGTAGACGATCTTGTCGCTGCCGCCGTGCTCGGCGAAGTACGCCGCCTTCATCAGGCTCCGTCCCCCTCGGGACGATCGAGGGACCGGCGCGCGCGCTCGATCTCGGCCTTGACCCGTGTCTCCCGGCACTCGGGACAGATGCCGTGGGTGAACGTCGCGCCAGAGTGCTCGCCGATGTAGCTGTCGACTTGCTGCCAGTAGTTGTTGTCGGTGCGGATCTTCTTGCAGTACATGCAGATCGGCAGCAGCCCCTGGAGCCGGGTGACGTCGGCGAGCGCGCGCTCCAGCGCCGTCACCCGGTCCTGCAGGCTCTGCTGCAGGCGAACCACGCGCTCACCGACGCGCATGCGCGCCCGTAGCTCGGCCGGCTGGAAGGGCTTGACGAGATGATCGTCGGCGCCGGCCTCGAGAGCGGCCACGAGGTCCTCGGTCCGGTCCTTCGAGGTGAGGACCACGATGTACAGGTGGGACAGGCTGCCCCGCGCCCGCACCTTCTGGCAGACCTCGACGCCGGTCAAGCCCGGCATGACCCAGTCCAGCACGGCGATCGGTGGAGGTTCGTCGCCACTCAGCACGCCCCACGCGGCGGCGCCGTCGCCGACGGCCAGCACCTCGTAGCCCCATCCGGTCAGCACGCTCTCGAGCAGCCGCCGGGCGAACCGATCGTCGTCGGCAACCAGGATCTTCAAAACGGCACCTCGGTGCGCTCGTCCGTCACCCGGCGGGCCTTGTGGTCCCAGCGCGGGAGCGAGCCGGGTTCGCCGACCTCGACGCTGACGCGGATGCCGAGGCCGAGCTGCAGATCGCGGGCCAGGGTCTCGCCGAGGCGGGCGCGCTCGCCGAGGGCGAGCGAGGGCGATGGGTCGAGACGGACCAGGATGTCGTCGAGGCCGTCGCGGCGCCGGAAGACGATCTGGAACTCGTCGACATCGTGATGCGGCCGCACCAGCTCCTCGATGCGCCGCGGGTACACGATGATCCCGCGCACCTTCTTCATGTCGTCCAGCCGCGCCAGCACTCCGCCCTCGAAGGCGACCAGCGTGCGGCCGCACGGGCAGCGCCGGGAAGCACGCTGCACGATGTCGCGCGTGCGATAGCGCACGAGCGGCATCGCCTTGCGGTAGAGGCTCGTGAAGACCAGCTCACCGCGCTCGCCCGGCCCCACGGGTTGCTCCTGCTCGTCGAGTACTTCGGGATAGACGTAGTCCTCGTGCACGTGCGTGAGGCCGGCCCGGGCGTCGCATTCGAAGCCCCAGGCGGCGATCTCGGTGAGCCCGGGCAGGTCGTACGCGCGCACGCCGAACGCCGTCTCGATCCGCGCCTTCGTCGCGGGGATCGAGGCGCCGGGCTCGCCGGTGTGCCAGGTGATGCGCAGCTTCGTCTCCCGGGCGAGGTCGATCCCCTGCCGGGCGGCCTGCTCGGCCAGGAAGAGCGCGTAGGACGGCGTGCAGCCGAGCACGGTGATCGGATACGTCCGGAGCGCGTCGAGCCGCTGCTCGGTGGAGAATCCACCCACCGGATAGACGAGACAGCCGAGGTCCTGCGCCGCGTAGAACCCGCTCCAGTAGCCGATCCACGGCCCATACGAGAACGCGGCCATCACCATGTCGGTGCGCCGCACCCCGAACGCGTGGAGCGAGCGCGCGTACGAATGGTAGAAGCCATACCAGTCGCGGGCGGTGTCCAGGACGGCGAGCGGACGTCCGGTCGTCGCCGACGTCAGATGCACGCGCACGACGTCGGCGAGCGGGACGGCGAGCACGTCGCCCCACGGAGGGTGCTCGCGCTGGTTGTCCTTCAGCTCGTCCTTCGTCGTGAACGGCAGGCGGCGCAGATCGTCGAGCGTGCGGAGCCGGGCGGGATCGACGCGAGCGGCGCGCAGCTTGCGACGGTAGAACGGACTGCGGCGCGCGGCGTGGGCCACCTGCTCTCGCAGGCGCCGCAGCTGCAGCCTCGACATGTCGGCACGCGAGGCGCGCTCCAGCCGGGGCTCCAGGTAGCGGGACGCCATCGCCGTGGCGATCAGGCCTGCAGCAGCTCGCTCATGCGGGTGAAGAACTTGTCCGCCATCATCTTCGACACGCCGCCCAGCATGCGCTGGCCGACCGAGGCGATCAGCCCGCCCACTTGAAGATCGGCGGTGTACGAGACCTTGGTGCCGCTGCCGCTGTCGGTCAGCGTGATGACGGTCTCCCCGCGGATGAATCCGGGGCCGCCCGAGCCTTCGACGGCCAGCTTGTAGGAGTCGGGAGGATTTTTCTCGCTCAGGCGCACCTTGCCCTCGAACGTGCCCCTCACGCCTCCCACACCGACCTTCATCGTGGCCTTGTACTCGTCGGGGCCGATCGCCTCGAGCTTCTCGCAGCCGGGGATCGCCTGCTTGAGCACCTTGGGATCGAGAAACGCGTCCCAGACCTTCTTGCGCGGCGCCGGTACCTCGTACGACCCCTCCAGCTTCATCCCGTGTCTCCTTTTTGCGTCCGCTCCGGATGCGCGTCCGCCGCGGACCAACCGCATTGGTAATGGTAGTAGCGCTCCCGTCCGATCGCCACCGCGGCGATCCGGCTCCCGTCGACGCACGTGTCGACCGTCAGTCGCCCCCGCGCGGCATCGATCGCCCGCACCCATCCCAGTCCGAGTGTGCACCCGTCGCGGGTCTCGAGCCCGACCAGCGTGCCCTCGACGTCGATCACCGCCAGCCCGCGCGCGGCCGGCACCGGGCGCGCCGCGACGCGCGTGAGGTCGAGCGTCACCGGCACCGCGCCGGCCAGGTGCGCCTCCAGCGCGCGGCGGCGCGCGTGTCGACGCGCCGACGCCGAGCGCCGCGTCGTGGGCGCGGCCGGCAGGCGGACGATCACCGGTCGCGACGCCTCCGCGTAGGCGCGCAGGATCGGCTCGCATTCCTCCGCGCGCTGCAGCGCCACCAGCACGTCCGGCGCCACCCGGTCGATCTTGAGGCGCTTGAGCGCACGGCCGAAGGGCCCCTCGACCAGCCCCGAGGTGTCCACGAGCACGCGATCGCAGCCGGTGTCGAGCGCGCGCCGCACGAGCCGCCCCGTGGCGGCCGCGGTCTCCTCCATGCAGGTCGCGGGCGAGGTGACGCCGAGGAACTCGAGGCCGATCAGCTCGGCGTCGGCGAGACGCGCGAGGGAGCGGCCCACGCGGCCGAGCCCCACCGTCGTGGGCGGTCCCACGTCGGACTGACCGAGGTCGGCGTCGACGACGCCGACGGTGTGGCCGGCGCCGGCGAGCGCACTGGCGAGGCGGGTCACCAGGGTGCTCTTGCCGGTGTCGTTGGCGCCGAGCACGAGCGTGACCGGCGCGGCCGCCGCGGTCTCGAGGGCGGCCGACCAGCGCTCGCTCACTGCAAGGTGGCGAGCGCGGCCGCCATGCGCGCCAGCCCCTCGCTGATCAGCGCATCGCTGGTTGCGTAGGACAGGCGCACGTGCGCGTCGGAGCCGAAGTCCCGGCCGGGCACGACGGCGACCCGGGCTGCTTCCAGCAGGAACGCGGTGACGTCGAGCGAGCTGGCGAGGACCGTCGGGCCCTCGGCCCGGCGCCACGTCCGCCCGAAGAGGCCGGAGACGTTGGGGAAGGCGTAGAAGGCGCCCCTGGGCATGACGCAGCGAATGCCGGGCAGCGCGTTGAGCCCGGCGATGACGAGCCGCCGCCGCCGGTCGAACTCGCCCGCCATCTTCGCGACCTCGTCCTGGGCTCCGGTCAGCGCCTCGACGGCCGCCCACTGGGCGATCGACGACGGGTTCGACGTCACCTGGCTCTGCGCGTCGGTCATGGCGCGGATGAGCGCGCGCGGCCCGGCCGCGTAGCCGATGCGCCAGCCGGTCATCGCGTAGGCCTTGGAGCACGTGTTGACGACGATGGTCCGCGCCTTGATCTCGGGACCGAACGACGCGATGGAGACGTGCCGTCCCTCGAAGGTGAGCGCCTCGTAGCACTCGTCGGAGACGACCCAGAGCTGCCGCTCCACGACCAGGCGTGCCACCGCCTCCAGCGCCGCCGTCGTGAACACCGCGCCGGTCGGGTTGTTGGGGCTGTTGAGCACGACGAGCTTCGTGCGCGGCGTCACGGCCGCGGCCAGCGCGATCGGATCCAGGTCGAAGCCGGTCGTCTCCGACGTCGGCACCTCGACGACAACGCCGCCCAGCATCCGCACCTGTTCCGGGTACGACACCCAGTACGGGCTCGGCACCAGCACCTCGTCGCCCGGGTTGATCAGCGCCATGACGAGGTTGAACAGCGCGTGCTTGGCGCCGACCGAGACCAGGATGTCGGCCGGCTCGTAGTCGAGGCCGTTGTCGCGCTTGAGCTTGGCGCAGACGGCCGCGCGCAGCTCGGGCACGCCGCCGACCTCGGTGTACTTCGTCTGGCCCCGCCGCATCGCCTGCAGTGCGGCGTCCTTGATCCGCTGCGGCGTGTCGAAGTCGGGCTCGCCGGCGCCGAACGAGATCACGTCGACGCCGCGGGCGCGCAGCTCCTTGGCCTTGGCCTGCACGGCCAGGGTCGAGGACGGGGCAAGGGTCTTCAGACGATCGGCCAACACCGCCCGGCTCAGCGGAGTGGGTACTTCTCGGTCAGGCGCTTGTCGACGATCGGCGGGACCATGCCGGCCACCGACGTGCCGAAGCTGGCCACTTCCTTGATGAGCCGCGACGAGATGTACGTGTACTTCTCGTGGGGCATCAGGAAGACCGTCTCCGCGGTGGGGCGCAGCTTGCGGTTCATGAGCGCCATCTGGAACTCGTACTCGAAATCGGAGACCGCCCGGATGCCGCGCACGATGCAGTCGGCGCGCTCGCGGGCGACCAGGTCGATGAGGAGGCCGTCGAAGGCGGCGATGCGGAAGCTGGTGCCCACCCCCACGATGCTGGAGGTGGCCTCGTCGATCATCTCCAGCCGCTCGCTGACGGAGAACAGCGGCGCCTTGGAGGGGTTGGCCACGACCGCCACGATCAGCTCGTCGAAGATCTGCAGGCTCCGCTGGATGACGTCGACGTGGCCGTTGTGGATCGGGTCGAACATTCCGGGATAGACAGCGCGCTTGGCCACGACCTTCCTCCGCGCGGGATTCGAACCGAGGCATCGTAGTCGCCGCCCCGCGCCGAAGTCAAGGCGACGCCCCACCGCCCGGGGCTTCGCGTTCCGCGCCGTCACCTCGCCAACGGATGCAAGACGTCGATCGCCCAGCCCAGGTCCAGGCGCTCGCCCAGCCAACCCGGGGTCGCGGTGGGCGCGTGCAGGACAAGCCCCTCCTCGGCCCTCCTCGTGGACGGCGCGGTGGTGCCGGCGACAGAGCAGGGCAAGATTCGACAGCGTGGTGGGGCCTCCCTGGGCCCAGTGACGGATGTGATGACCCTGGCCGACCCGGACCCCGCAGCCCGAGAAGCGGCAGCCGCGGTCGCGGTGGTGGAGCGCCCGGCGTAGCGCCGGGGGAATCATCCGAGTCCGAGCATCGACTTCCACGACCCGGCCGTCCCGGCCGTGGCGCATCACCACCCGGCTGGCGTCGCACGCCAGGCGCTGAGACGTTCCAGCTGGAACGCGCGCGCCGCCAGGACCTTGGCGTCGACGTGGACGACCACCTGGTAGCGCTCGCCCGGGGCGCCGGGGTCGATACCGTGGTGCAGAGCGGTCTCCGCGAGCAGCGCGAGCGCGTCCGCCTGCTGCTGGGCCCGCT
>JBGPZN010000108.1:0-9057 GCA_041493815.1 Methylomirabilia bacterium | reverse complement strand
GTGCTCGAGATGACGGTGTGACCGGAGCCTGATCGATGGCCCGCCGTCGCGGCGGGTGAGGAGGCAGTCATGAGCGCTCGTCGTTCGTTGCGTTCCGTCGTGGTGGCGGCAGCCCTGGTCCTGGCCGGGGTCATCGGTGTCGGCGTCGCCGTCGCCGACGAGACCTGCAACTCGCCCTACATCGCCAAGCTCATCAAGGGTCAGGAGGACTACGTCTACGTCTGGACGCTCGGCGTCGAGGGCGTCGGCGACGGCTTCGACAAGCTGGTGACGATCGACGTCCATCCGAAGTCGAAGACGTACGGCAAGGTGCTCGGCTCGGTCTCGGTCGGCGCGCGCGGCGAGGCGCACCACATGGGCTTCACCGACGACCGGCGCTTCATCTGGGCCGGCGGGCTGGCCGAGCCGAAGATCTACGTGTTCGACATCGCCGCCGATCCGGCCAAGCCCAAGCTCGTGAAGACGATCGGCGACATGGCCGACAAGACGGGCTATCTGGGCCCGCACACCTACTACGCCCTCCCGGGCCGCATGCTCGTGCAGGCGCTCTCGAACACGAAGGACAAGGGCGGCGTCACCGGCATGGCGCTCTACAACAACAAGGGCGACTACATCGCCTCCTACCCGATGCCGACCGACGGCGGCGGTGACGGCTACGGCTACGACCTCGCGGTCAATCCCAAGAAGAACGTGCTGCTCACGTCGAGCTTCACCGGCTACACCAACTACATGCGCCCGCTCGGCGACGTCGTGAAGGACGCCGAGGCGATGAAGAAGTTCGGCAACACGATGGTGGCGTGGGACCTCAAGGCCATGAAGCCGAAGAAAGTCTTCAGCGTGCCCGGCGCCCCGCTGGAAATCCGCTGGTCGCTCAAGGCCGGCGACAACTGGGCGATCACGGCCGCCGCGCTCACCTCCAAGCTCTGGCTGATCAAGGAGGACAAGGGCGAGTGGCAGGCCAAGGAAGTGGCCACCATCGGGGATCCGGCCAAGATTCCGCTGCCGGTCGACATCAGCATCACGCGCGACGGCAAGGGGCTGTGGGTCAACACGTTCATGGACGGCACGACGCGCTACTTCGACCTGAGCAAGCCGGAGGCGCCGAAGCAGACCTACGAGAAGGTCACCGGCAAGCAGGTGAACATGATCTCGCAGAGCTGGGACGGCAAGCGCGTCTACATCACCTCGTCGCTGCTCGCCAACTGGGACAAGGGTGGAAGCGACAACGAGCAGTTCCTGCGCGGCTTTGCCTGGGACGGCAAGGAGCTGAAGCCGGCGTTCGAGGTGGACTTCACCAAGGAGCAGCTCGGCCGCGCCCACCACATGAAGCTGGGCTCCAAGGCGCTGAAGTCCTCGTGAGGCTCGCGGCGGCGGCGCTGCTGGCGTGGCTCGCGGGCGCCGCCCCCGCCCTCGGCCACGACGGCGCGCCGCTGCCGCCGCTCGGCTTCGAACCGCCGGCGCCCGGCACCTACACGCTCCATCGGATCATGGCGGCGCCGGACGGCGAGGTCCTGGGCCTCGACGGCCGCCCGCAGCGGCTGTCCCGATTCACGCGCGAGCGCATCACGCTGCTCGGGCTCATCTACACGACCTGCGTCGATCCCGACGGCTGCCCCCTCACCACCCGGGTGTTCGACGCGGTCAGGCACGCCGTCGGCGAGACACCCGGCCTGCGTGGCAAGGTGCGGCTCGTCTCGCTGTCGTTCGATCCCGAGCGCGACACGCCGGCGGCGATGCGCGCGTACGCCGGCCGCCGTGCGACCGACGGCGGCGATGACGTCCCCTGGAGCTTCCTCACCACGCGCTCGGCTCGGGCGCTGCTGCCGCTGGTCGACGGCTTCGGCCAGGACATTCGCACCGCGACCGATCTCGTCAACGGGCGGCGCGAGCTGTCGCACGTCCTCAAGGTCTTCCTCATCGACCGCGCCGGGTTCGTGCGAGAGATCTACTCCTCCATGTTCCTCCACCCGCGCACTGTCTTGAACGACATCGAAACGCTGCTGCTGGATCACTAGACCTCGGAGGCTCGCGCATGGAGATCCTGGAGGACCTGAAGAGCTCGGTGCAGTTCGCGGCGGACCACCACGTCTACAAGTTCCTCGCCGAGACACCGCACTCGTCGATCAGCATCGTGGGCTGGGAGCCGGGACAGGTGTCACCAATCCACTCGCATCCGGACGCCGACGAGATCTACTACGTGATCGAGGGCGAGGGACTCTTCAACGACGGGCGCCGCGAGATACGACTGAAGCCGGGCGACACCGTCGTCTTCCCGGCCGGCGAGGTGCACCAGGTCAAGGCCGTCACACGTATGGTGCTCTATCGCGTGCAGGCCGGCGCCGACCGGCACGCCCAGCCGGTGCCCGACTGGCCAAAGCGCTAGGGCCGTCGGGCCGCGCGCCGGTCGGCCGGCCGCCGTTTACAGTCCGCGCGAGAGGCGTTACCATCCCGCCACCTTCGTCTGAGAGGTCACTGATGACCACCCGATCGATGGAGCGCCGTGCGTTCTTGAAGCGCACCGCCACCGCGGCCGTCGCGGTGCTGGGCGCGCCGCTGCTGCCCGCCCGCGCCGCCGCCCAGGGCGACCGCCTCGTCGTCGCCATCGGCCAGTGGGGCACGGAGACGCCCTTCGCGTGGCGCCACGTCCAGGCCGAGAAGCCGCTGTGGGACTGCGTGTACGACCCGCTCATCATGCGCGATCCCAAGACCTTCGAGTACCGGCCGGGCCTGGCGACCGAGTGGAAGCCCTCCAACGAGATGCGGACGTGGACGTTCAAGCTTCGCTCCGGTGTGAAGTTCCACGAGGGCTTCGGCGAGCTCGCCGCCGAGGACGTGAAGTTCACCGTCGAGCAGAGCTTCAAGCCGGACTCGCTGGGCGGCTCCGCGTACTTCTTCCGCAACCACGTGGACCGCATCGAGACGCCCGACAAGCTGACGGTCGTGATGCACTTCAAGAGCCGGCAGTGGATCGTGCCGTCGCTGTTCACGCAGTACGTCGGCTACCAGAACGTCATCTCGAAGAAGTACTTCGAGAGCGTGGGCGAGCAGAAGGCCGCCGCCCACCCGATCGGTACCGGGCCCTTCCGCCACGTGGAGGGCAAGCAGGGCGACTATCACCGGTTCGAGGCGGTGTCGGGCCACTGGCGCAAGACGCCGGCGTTCAAGGAGCTGGTGATCCGGCGGATCGCGGAGCCGGCCACGCGGCTGTCCGGCCTGCGCACGGGCGAGATCGACATCGCCCAGGTCTTCGGCGACTACCTCGCGCAGGCCCAGAAGGCCGGGCTTCGCATCCACGAAACACCGAACGCGGCGCAGTACTGGGTCATTCTCGCCGGCCAGACGACGCCGGACCGCGAGGACTACTGCCCGGCGTGCCCGTGGGCCGGCGACCCCAAGGACGCCCGGAGTCTCGACAACGCGCGCAAGGTTCGGCTGGCGCTGAACCTCGCCGTGAACAAGAAGGCGATCTACACCGGGCTCTGGAAGGGCCACGGCGGCGACACACCGTACTCGTACTACTACTACCCCTTCCACCGCGGCCACAGCACCGACTGGAAGGTGCCGCCCTACGATCCCGAGCGGGCCAAGAAGCTGCTGGCCGAGGCCGGGCACGCCGGCGGCTTCGAGGTGCGCGTGAATCCCTACGTCCAGCTCGTCGCCCAGGACGGACCGGACGTGATGGAGGCGGTCGCGCTCGACTGGGAGAAGCTCGGCATCAAGGTCAAGCGCGTGCCCGAGGCCACCTCGAGCTTCGGCCCCAAGGGCCGCCTGCGAAAGACGAACAAGACGTTCTCCGTCTACGGCTCGCCGCCGTTCGACGAGCCGGTCGCCGGCTGGGAACGCGTCATCCACTCCAAGGGCGCGTTCAACCTGCTGCTGGACGGCGCCTACGACGAAGAGATCGACGCCACGATGCGCGAGTTCGACACCGAGCGGCGCGCCAAGCTGACGCAGGCGCTCGGCCAGAAGCTCTACGATGGCTACCACGGCGTCATGCTGGGGATGAAGTCCCTCACCTGGGCGCTGAGCAAGAAGGTGAACACCTGGTCCCCGCTCGCCTACGTCCCGGCCGAGACCAACTACGACTCCGTGAGCTGAGCGAAGGAGGCGGCGACCCGCTCGTGCAGCGTTACGTCGTCGGACGGCTGCTCCAGTCGCTCGTGTCGATGTTCGTCGTCTCGCTCGTGGTCTTCGCGCTGGTCCGCCTGTCCGGCGATCCGATCCAGATCATGGCGCCGCCCGAAGCCTCGCAGGCCGATATCGCGATGATGCGCGCCTACCTCGGACTCGACCGGCCGTGGGCGGTGCAGTACTGGACGTTCATCAGCCACGCGGTGCGGGGTGATTTCGGCACGTCGGTGCGCTTCCGCCGCCCCGCCATGGAGCTGATCGCCGAACGGTACGGGGCCACGCTGGAGCTCGGCGGCCTGGCCGTGCTCATCGTGATCGCCGTCGCGTTGCCGGTCGGCGTGTATGCCGCGGTCCGGCGGGGGACCGCGCTCGACTACACCGCCCGCGCCTTCGCGGCCCTGGGCCAGGCAGTGCCGCCGTTCTGGCTGGGACTGCTGCTCGTGCTCGTCTTCGGCGTTCTGCTCCGCTGGCTGCCAACCTCGGGACGCGGCACGCCGCTGCACGTCCTGCTGCCCGGCATCACGCTCGGCTGGTTCGCCGTGGCCGGGCTCATGCGGCTCACCCGCTCGTCCATGCTCGACGTGCTCGGCAGCGAGTACGTCAAGCTGGCGCGCATCAAGGGGCTGCCGGAGCGCACGGTCATCTGGAAGCACGCGTTCAAGAACGCCGCGCTGCCGGTGGTGACGTTCGCCGCGCTGCTGTTCGTGGCGCTGCTCAACGGCTCGATCATCGTGGAGACCGTGTTCGGCTGGCCGGGCCTGGGCCTGCTGGTCATCGAGGCCGTGGACTCGCGCGACTACCCGATCGTGCAAGCGGTCGTCATGTGCTTGAGCGCCATGTACATCGCGGTCAACCTGCTCGTCGACGTCCTCTACGCCTACCTGAATCCGAAGATCCGGTACGCGTCGTGACGACGGCGTCGGCCAGCGCCGAGACCGTCGTGCTCCGGCGTCGCGACCGCCGCTGGCCGCCGCTGGTGCCGTTCGCCATCGTCGTCCTCCTCGTGCTGTGCGGCCTGCTCGCGCCGTGGCTGGCGCCACGCTCACCGGTGGAGGGCTCGCTCGGCGAGCGGCTGATCGCGCCCTTCTGGATGGACGGCGCCAAGCCCGGGCATCCGCTCGGCACCGACCGCCACGGGCGCGACACGCTGAGCCGGCTCATCCACGGCGCGCGCATCTCGATCTCCGTCTCCGTGGTCGGGATCACCCTCACCGGCGCCGCCGGCGTGTTCATCGGCCTGCTGGCCGGGTTCTTCGGCGGCTGGGTCGACACGCTGCTCATGCGGCTGGTCGACATCTCGCTCTCGCTGCCCGGCATCCTGATCGCGGTGCTGCTGTCCGTGGTCTTCGAGCCGTCCTTCACCAACGTCATCGTCGTCGTAGTGTTCCTGCTGTGGCCGAGCTACGCGCGCCTGACCCGTGGCGAGACGCTCGGCCTCAAGCAGCAGGACTTCGTGGCGCTCGCGCGGGTGGCCGGCTGCGGGAGCCTCACGATCATGTTCCGTCACATCCTGCCCAACCTGGCGCCGTCGATCGTGGTGCTGGCCACCCTGCACGTCGGCTACGTCATCGTGCTGGAAGCCGCGCTCTCCTTCCTGGGCGTCGGCATCCCACCCCCCACGCCGTCGTGGGGGGTGATGGTCGCCGACGGCCGCGGGCTCATCGAGCAGGCGTGGTGGGTCTCGATCCTGCCCGGCATCGCCATCCTCGTCACCGTCCTGTCGATGAACATTCTCGGCGACTGGGTGCGCGACCGTCTCGACCCGAAGCTGCGTCAGGTCTGACGCCCCCCGCCGGCGATGAAGCGCAGCCACGATCGGATCCTGACCACCCACACCGGCAGCCTGCCGCGGCCCGCCGACCTGGTGGCCATGCTGCGCGATCGCGAGGAGGGCCGCCCGCCCGCTGCGCCCGCGCTGGCGGCGCGGGTGCGCGCGGCGGTGCTCGCCACGGTGCGAAGGCAGGTGGATACCGCGCTGTCGGTCGTCAACGACGGCGAGCAGGCGCGCGTGGACTACACCGTCTACGTGAAGGACCGCCTCACCGGCTTCGATGGCGAGAGCGCGCCGTTGCCGGGTATGGACGCCGACGAGTTCCCCGAGTGGACCGAGATGGCCCGGCAGTTCGCGCCGCCGTTCCAGCGCCGGCCCGCCTGCACGGGTCCCGTGACCTGGAAGGACTGGCCGGCGGTGGAGCAGGACATCCGAACTCTCGCCGACGCGACGGCCGGCGGCGCCGCGGAGGAGGTCTTCATGACCTCCCCCTCGCCCGGTCAGATCGGACGCTTTCTGCAGAACCGCTACTATCCCGACGACGAGACCTATCTCTACACCGTGGCCGACGTGATGCGGCGCGAGTACCGGGCGATCGTGGACGCGGGCTTCGTCCTCCAGGTGGACTGCCCCGACCTCGCCCTGGGCCGGCACACGCAGTTCGCGCACCTGTCGCTGGCCGAGTTCCGCAAGGTCGCCGCGATGCACGTCGAGGTGCTCAACCACGCGGTCGCCGACATCCCCGCCGACCGGATGCGCATGCACATCTGCTGGGCGAGCACCGGCGGGCCGCACCACCGCGACGTGCCGCTCGCGGACATCGTCGACATCGTCGTGAAGGGCCGGCCCCACGGCCTCATGTTCCCGGGCGCCAATCCGCGCCACGGGCACGAGTGGAAGGTGTGGAAGGACGTCAAGCTCCCGGCCGGCAAGATCCTCATCCCCGGGGTCATCGACTCCACCACCAACTTCATCGAGCACCCCGAGCTGGTGGCCGAGCGCATCGAGCGCTACGCCGGGATCGTCGGGCGCGAGAACGTCATCGCGGGGTGCGACTGCGGCTTCGGCACCTTCGCCGGCCGGGTGCAGGTCGACACCAACATCGTCTGGTACAAGCTGCGGTCGCTGGTCGAAGGCGCCCGCCTCGCCTCCGCGGCGCTGTGGTGAGCGCTCGTGGCTGACGCCCTGCTCGAGGTCCGCGACCTCCGGACCTACATCTACACGCGCCGCGGCGTCGTGAAGGCGGTGGACGGCGCCACGTTCTCGGTGCGGCGGGGCGAGACGCTCGGCATCGTCGGCGAGTCGGGCTCGGGCAAGTCGATGACGTGCCTGTCGATCCTGCGCCTCGTCCCCGAGCCGGGCGGGCGCATCGTGGGCGGCAGCGTCGTCTTCGACGGCGAGGAGCTGCTGGCCAAGAGCCCGGAAGAGATGCGGCGGCTGCGCGGCGCGCGCATCGCGATGATCCTGCAGGATCCGATGGCCTCGCTCAACCCCGCGCTGAGCGTGGGCGCGCAGATCGCCGAGACGCTCACGCTGCATCGCGGGCTGCGCGGCCGCGCGCTGGACGCGCGCGTGCTGGAGCTGCTGCGCCAGGTCCGCATCAGCGATCCCGAGCGGCGCGTGCACGCCTACCCGCACCAGATGAGCGGCGGCATCCGCCAGCGCGTGGCCGGCGCCATCGCGATCTCCTGCCAGCCGAGCCTGCTCATCGCCGACGAGCCGACGACGTCGCTGGACGTCACCATCCAGGCGCAATACCTGCGCTTGCTGAAGGACATCCAGCAGGCGACGAACCTCGCCCTCGTGTTCGTCACCCACGACCTCGGCATCGTGGCCAAGCTCTGCGACCGCGTGGCCGTCATGTACGCCGGCCGCATCGTCGAGACCGGCCCCACGCGGGAGATCTTCAACCGGCCCCGGCACCCGTACACGATCGGCCTGCTGAACTGTCTGCCGGCGCTTCGTCGCGGGCGCGAGCCGCTGACCGCGATCGACGGCCAGCCGCCCGACCTCGCCCACGTGCCGGCCGGCTGTGCCTTCGCTCCGCGCTGCACGCTGGTGGAGCCGCGGTGCACCGAGACGCGTCCAGCCCTGGAGGCCGTCGGGCCGGACCACCTCGCCGCCTGCCTGCGCACCGCCGACACCGCGACGACGCCGCGGCGAGCCCTGACGCTCACGATGGCGGCGCCGGTGGTCCCGCGACCCGCCGGCGAGGTGGTGCTGCAGGCGCGCGCGCTCACCAAGCACTTCGCGGTGGCCCGCGGCACGGTGTTCGGCCGCAGCGTCGGTACCGTCAAGGCGGTGGACGCCGTGGACTTCGTCCTGAGGAAGGGCGAGACGCTGGGCCTGGTCGGCGAGAGCGGCTGCGGCAAGACGACCACCGCCCGACTGGTGCTCCGCCTGGAGCGGCCGACCGCCGGCGGCATCTTCTTCCGTGGCCGCGACGTGCACGCGCTCGCCGGCGCCGAGCAGCGCGAGTACCGCCGGGCAGTGCAGGCGGTCTTCCAGGATCCCTACAGCTCCCTGAACCCGCGCCTCACCATCCGCACCACGGTCGGCGAGCCGCTCGTGCAGACGCAGCCCGAGCTGACGCGGGCCGAGGTCGAGGAGCGCATCCAGGCGTCGCTGGCTCGCGTCGGTCTGCGCCCGGGCATCGTCGACGACTATCCGCACGAGCTGTCGGGCGGCCAGCGCCAGCGGGTCGCGCTGGCGCGCGCGCTGACGACGAGCCCGGAGTGCATCCTCCTCGACGAGGCGGTCTCGGCCCTCGACGTATCGATCCGCGCCCAGGTCATGAACCTGTTGCGCGACATCCAGGACCGGCTCGGCGTGAGCTATCTCTTCATCGCCCACGATCTCGCCGTCGTGAAGTACGTCAGCACGCGCATCGGCGTGATGTACCTCGGCAAGCTGGTGGAGACGGCAACGAGCGACGAGCTGTACGCGCACCCGCTGCACCCCTACACGCAGGTGCTGCTCGACAACGCGCTGCCCGCGCACCCCGACGACGCGCGCGAGGCGGTCGTCCTGGCCGGCGAGGTGCCGAGCGCGTTCGAGCCGCCGCCGGGCTGTCGCTTCCACCCCCGCTGCCCGCACGCCAAGCCGGTGTGCGCGGAGGTCGAGCCGGCGCTGCGCGAGCTGGCGCCCGGGCACCT
>JBGPZN010000140.1:0-8086 GCA_041493815.1 Methylomirabilia bacterium | reverse complement strand
TCCCAGACGAGGATCAGCACGGAGGAGAGGACGACGGCCTGGGTCGTCGCCTGGGCCACGCCCTCGGCGCCGCGGGACACGTGGAAGCCCTTGTAGGTACACACCCAGGTCACGATGATCCCGAACGAGACCGACTTCCAGAACCCCGTCATTATGTCGGCCAGGTCCACGAAGGTCTGCATCTCGCCAAAGTACGTGCCCTCGCTGAGGCCGAGCAGCTCGACGCCGACCAGGTAGCCGCCGAAGATGCCGACGACGTCGAACAACGCGGTCATCAGCGGGAAGGTGAGCACGCCGGCCAGGAGAGACGGCGCCACCAGGTAGCGCATGGGCGACAGCGCCATCACCGTGAGCGCGTCGATCTGCTCGGTGATGCGCATGATGCCCAGCTCGGCCGTGAGCGCCGAGCCCGCGCGGCCTGTCACCATCAGTGCCGCCAGCACCGGCCCCAGCTCGCGGATCAGCGACAGCGCGACCGCGGGGCCGAGGAACGCCTCGGAGCCGAAGCGCGAGAGGGTGAGGAAGATCTGCAGCCCCAGCACCATCCCGGTGAACGCCCCGGTGAGCAGGATGATGAGGAGCGATCGGAAGCCGATGTAGTGGATGCGGCCGAGCAGCGGCCACAGCTTGAAGGGCGGCGTCACCAGCGCGGCGACGCCCTGGGCCAGGAAGCTGCCGAAGCGCCCGAGGGACTCGACGATCTCGGTGGCCCGCCGGCCGAGGCTCTCGAACGGCCGCAGCGCCGGTGCGACGTCCGGCTCAGTCATGCATGGGCGCGGCGGTACACGCCGAGGGCCCAGAGCGGGAAGTAGCAGGCGTACAGGTGGTACTTCAAATAGAAGACCCGCGGGAAGCCGGTGCCGTTCCAGAACACGTCCTCCCACGAGCCGTCCGGCCGCTGCGTGCGCAGCAGGTACGCGATGCCGTTGTCGACGGCGGGCCCCGCCGTGTGGCCGGCCGCGAAGAGGGCCAGCAGCGCCCACGAGGTCTGGCTGGGGATCGACACCCCGCGCCCGGCCAGCTCCGGCTTGGTGTAGCTCTCACACGTCTCGCCCCAGCCGCCGTCGGCGTTCTGGCGGCGGATGAGCCAGCGCACCGCCCGCTGCACGAACTCGTGCCGTGGATCGACCCCGATCGCCTTGAGCCCGCGCAGGACCGACCAGGTGCCGTAGATGTAGTTCACGCCCCAGCGGCCGTGCCAGGGCCCGTCGTGGCGCTGGCTGTGGCGGATGAAGTCGAGCGCGCGGTCGGCCGGCTCGAAGTCCAGGCCGTAGCCGAGCGTGCCGAGCAGCTCGAGGCCGCGGCCGGTGAGGTCCTCGGTGGAGGGGTCGAGCAGGGCGCCGTGGTCGGCGAACGGGATGTTGTTCAGATAGATGCGGTTGTTGTCGGCGTCGAACGACGCCCAGCCGCCGTCCTGGTTCTGCATGCCGAGGAACCAGCCGAGCCCCTGCTCCTTGGCCAGCCGCGTGCGGTCGGCGTCGACGCCCTTGACCTTCTCCAGCGCCATCAGGACCATCGCGGTGTCGTCGAGGTCGGGATAGTACGGGTTGTCGTACTGGAACGCCCAGCCGCCGGGCTGCACGTGCGGCCGCTTCACCTGCCAGTCGCCGGGCAGCGCCACCTGCTTGGCCATCATCCACTCGACCGAGCGCACGAGGGCGGGATGGTCGGGGACCAGGTCGCTCTCGATCAGCGCGTTGGCCGCCAGCGAGGTGTCCCACACCGGCGACGGGCACGGCTGCAGGTAGATCTCGTCGTCGTGCTCGACGGCGAGCGCCTCGATCTCCTTGAGCTGGCCCAGGATCAGCGGGTGGTCGTCGGGGTGGCCGAGCAGGCGCAGGGCCAGCACCGAGTTCGCCATGGCGGGATAGATGCCGCCCAGCCCGCCCGGCACCGCGAGGCGCTCCTCCAGCCACAGGCGCGCCGCCTCGATCGCGCGCTTGCGCAGCGGCCGCGGCGAGAAGCGCTCCCAGATCTTCAGCCCGTCGTCGACGGCGATGAAGAAGCTCTTCCAGAACAAGCCCCGCCACGAGAACGGCTCCGGCACGCGCCCGAAGCGCAGGCTCGTCTGCTCGCGCGGGGTCGGCCACAGCTCGTCGAGCGACTGCTGCGGCGGCAGCCACTTGATCGGCTTGCGGTCCATGATGATCAGCAGCGGCACGATCACGCAGCGCGACCAGTAGGAGACCTCGTAGATGTTGAACAGGAAGAAGGGCGGCGGCAGCAGCATGATCTCGGCCGGCATGGTCGGTACGCCGTTCCAGTCGTACTCGCCGAACAGCGCCAGCTGGATCTTGGCGAACACGTTGGCCTTGGCCGGCCCGCCCATGGCGTGGATCCGCTCCCGGGCCGCCAGCATGGCGGAGTCGACGATCGCGACACCGGCCATCTTCATCGCGAAGTAGATCTTGATGGTGGCCGACAGATCGGAGGGGCCGCCCTCGAAGAGGCTCCAGCCGCCGTCCGCGCTCTGGCGGCGGCGGAAGTAGCGCACCGCGCGCTGCTCGACGTTACGGTCGACCCGGTCGATCAGGTGGCAGAGCAGCAGGTACTCGGCGGTGAGCGCCCGGTCGGCCTCCAGCTCGCCGATCCAGTGCCCATCGGGCGCCTGGATGGAGAGCAAATTGTCCTGGGCGCGAGAAATGGCGTCCTGGAGGGCCGTCACGACCGCAGATGGTAACATGCACACTCCGTCGCGGACTACTCGAGACATGGATCTCCTGATCGGCACCCTCGTCCTGCGCCCGTACGTCTTCGGATTCCTCGCCGCCTTCCTCATGGCCGGGGCGGGGGACCTCGGCTGGCGGCGGACGCTGCTGTTCGGGGCCTGGGTGGGGCCGGTGGCGTGGCTGGCCGAGTTCAGCTCGACGCGGACCGGCATTCCGTTCGGGCTCTATCACTACACCGGGACGACGCACGGCCAGGAGCTGTTCCTGGCGAACGTGCCGCTCATGGACTGCCTGTCCTTCGTCTTTCTTGCCTACGCCGCGTTCTGCCTGGCCCGGGCCGCGTTACGGAGCACGCCGCCGCCGGCGCCGGTGGTCGCCGTCGTCGCCGGCGTCCTCATGATGCTCCTGGACGTGGTGATCGATCCGGTGGCCGTCCGCGGCGACCGGTGGTTCCTCGGTCGGATCTTCTACTATCCGGAGGGCGGCGTGTACTTCGGCGTGCCCCTGAGCAACTTCGCGGGGTGGATGATCGTCGGGATGGTGGGCGTCGGGGGGTATTTATGTTGGAGCGGGTGGCGCGAGCACGGGTCGAGGCGTGGGTGGCCTGGTCCAGGAGGGTGTGGACTGTTGTATCGGGGAGTGGTGCTCGCGTTGAAGCGTAGGTGGCCTGGTATAGAAGGGCGCGGCTCCGACACGTCTGGTCCTACCGTCGGGGGGGGGGTGCGGCTGTTTGACCGGTATGGTCGGCGGGTCTGGCCGGGGATCGCGTTATACTACGCCGTGCTTTCGTTCAACCTCGTCGTGACGGGTTGGATCGGAGAGTGGTTGCTGTTGGGGGTCGGCGCCGCGGTGCATGCGGTGACGGCCGCGATCCTCTGGAATCTCGCCCTGCGACCCGCCGCCCGGTTGGGTCTGGAGAAGCAGCGCGCATGAGTGTTCCGATCTCCCAGATGTGGACGGTGGCGGCGTACGTGCTCGGTCAGAAGATCCGCAAGCGCACGCGGTACCCGCTGGTGCTGATGCTCGAGCCGCTCTTCCGGTGCAACCTCGCCTGCGCCGGCTGCGGCAAGATCCAGTATCCGGCCCATATCTTGAAGAAGGACCTCAGCGTCGAGCAGTGCCTGGCCGCCGTCGATGAGTGCGGGGCGCCGATGGTCTCGATCCCGGGCGGCGAGCCGCTCATGTACCCGGAGATCGGCCGCCTGGCCCACGAGCTGGTGGCTCGGCGCAAGTACGTCTACCTCTGCACGAACGCCATCCTCCTCAAGCAGAGGCTGGAGGAGGGGGTCTTCACGCCGTCCAAATACCTGTCGTTCAGCGTCCACATGGACGGCCTGCGTGAGGAGCACGACGAGGCGGTGTGCCGCGAGGGCGTGTTCGACCAGGCGGTGGAGGGCATCCGCGAGGCGCTGCGCCGCGGCTTCCGGGTCACCACCAACAGCACGCTCTTCGACGGCGTCAACCCCGTCCAGATGCAGATGTTCTTCGACGAGATGATGGACCTCGGCGTCGAGGGCATGATGCTCTCGCCCGGCTACTCGTACTCGAAGGCGCCAGACCAGGAGCACTTCCTGCGCCGCCAGAAGACGAACGAGATCTTCACCAAGATGCTGTCGAACCCCAAGCGCCGGTGGAAGTTCAACCAGTCTCCGCTCTTCCTGCAGTTCCTCATGGGCAAGTGGGACTTCGAGTGCACGCCGTGGGGCATGCCGGCCTACAACATCTTCGGCTGGCAGCGCCCCTGCTACCTGCTCCAGGAGGGCTACGCCCCGTCGTTCAAGCAGCTGATGGAGACGACGCGCTGGGAGCGGTACGGCCACCGCAGCGGCAACGAGAAGTGCAAGGACTGTATGGTGCACTGCGGCTACGAGGCGACGGCCGTCAACGCCACCTTCGCCTCCTGGAAGGGCCTCACCGCGGCCGCCCGGGCGACGCTGACGGGCCGGTTGTGAACACCGAGCCCGAGGCGAGCCTCGATGGCTGGGACCCCGGGCCGGTCGACGGCGCGACCCTGACCGAAGTGGTGGAGCACGCCTTCGACTATCGCGGCGACATCACGCTGCGGCTCGACGACGGCCGGCAGATCGACGGCTATCTCTTCAATCGCGACCGTGACGTGGCCGAGCCGTTCGTGCAGGTGTTCGAGCGCGGGGAGGCCGCGCCGCTCACCATCCCGTACGCGCGGATCCGCGCGATCCGGTTCACCGGCAAGGACACGGCGGCGGGCAACTCGTACGCGGCCTGGCTCCGGCTGCGGCAGGCGGCCAAGGCAGCATCGGGCGGCTGAACGGTCGGGGCGTGACCCGCCTGCTGGTGCTCACCGCCGTCGATCTCGAAGCGCGTACTCTCGCGCGTCACCTCGGCCTCGTCCCCACCTCCGGCGGCGGCTGGCCGCGCTTCGCCGGCGGCGCGCTCGAGATCATCCCCGTCGGCATCGCCGCCTCCCAGCTCGCGACCCGCCTGCGCGAGGCCGCCCCGCCCGTGCTCGTGGTCTCGGCCGGCGTCTGCGGCGCGCTCGTGCCCGAGCTCGCTGTCGGCGCGCTCGTCATCCCCGAGGCCGTGCTGGGACCGGACGGCCGGCGGTATGCGACCGCCGCCGTCGGCGGAGTCCGCCGCCACGGCACGCTGGTCACGACGGATCGTGTGCTGGAGGACGGCGCGGCCAAGTCACGACTCTGGCTGGAGACCGGCGCCCTCGCGGCGGACATGGAGTCGGCGGCGATCCTCGAATGGGCGGCCGCCCGCGGGGTGCCCGGCCTCGTCGTGCGCGGCGTCTGCGATCCGGCCGGGCGCGGCGTCCCCGCCGATCTCGCCCGTGCCGTCGACGCCGACGGACGCGTGCGCCCGATGCGCGCGGTCACCGCCATGCTCGCCCGCCCCCGCGCCCTCGCCGACGCCGTCACCCTCCGCTCCGCCACCGCCGCCGCCCTGAAGACCGTCGCCGCGATGCTAGGTACACTGGCGCGAACGATATGAGCCACGCGCTCATCACCGGCGGCACCGGGTTCATCGGCGCCAACGTCGCGCGCGAGCTGGTCGGCGCCGGCGGGACGGTGCGGGTGCTCGCGCGCCCGGGCGGCGACCGGCGGGCGCTGGAGGGTGTGCGCGTCGAGTTCGCCGAGGGCGATCTGCTCGACGCCGCCTCGGTGCGGCGCGCGGTGCGGGGCGTGCAGGTGGTCTTTCACGTCGCCGCCGACTACCGCCTGTGGACGCCCGATCCCGCCGCGCTGTATCGCACGAACGTCGAGGGCACGCGCACGGTGCTGGAGGCGGCCGGCGAGGCGGGCGTGGGCCGGATCGTGTACACCTCCAGCGTGGGCGCGCTCGGCATTCCCAAGGACGGTAGTCCGGGCACCGAGGACACGCCGGTCACGCTGGCCGACATGGTCGGCCACTACAAGCGCTCCAAGTTCCTCGCCGAGCAGGTGGCGCTCGACCTCGCGCGCCGTGGCCTGCCAGTGGTGATCGTCAATCCCTCGGCGCCGATCGGCCCCTGGGACGTCAAGCCGACGCCGACCGGCCAGATGGTCGTCGACTTCATGCGCGGCCGGATGATCGCCACGGTCGACACCGGCCTCAACGTCGTGCACGTGCGCGACGTGGCGCGCGGCCATCTGCTGGCGGCCGAGCGCGGCAAGCCCGGCGAGCGCTACATCCTCGGCCACCGCGATCTCCCGCTGGCCGAGATTTTCCGCATCCTGGCCGACATCACCGGCCGCCGCCCGCCGCGCTTCCGGGTGCCCTACGCGCTGGCGTGGCTCGGCGCCGCCTGCTTCGAGGGCGTGGCGCGCCTGACGGGGCGGCCGCCGGCGGTGCCGCTCACCGCGGTGCGGATGGCGCGCAAGCGGATGTACTTCAGCCCGGCCCGGGCCGTGCGCGAGCTGGGGTTGCCGCAGACCGACGTGCGCGTCGCGCTGGCCGACGCGGTCGCCTGGTTCGAGGCCCGCGGCTACGCGCGTTCGAAGGGCACGGCGAGGGCATGAGCCTCCGCAGCCTCAGCGCGACGCTCACTCGGCGGAGCCGCTCGAACTTCTACTATGCGTTCCTCACGCTGCCGCGCGCGCGGCGCGACGCGCTGTACGCGGTCTACGCCTTCTGCCGTACCGTCGACGACGTCGCCGACCTCGGCCGCGATCCCGGCGCCCAGCGCGCCGAGCTCGCCCGCTGGCGCGCGGACGTCGCGCGGTGCTTCGAGCCGGGCCCGCCGCCCGGGCATCCGATCGCCCGTCAGCTCGCCGCCGCCGTGCGCACGTATCCGATCCCGCGCGCGGCGCTGGAGGCCATCATCGACGGCTGCGAGATGGACCTGCAGCGCGTCCGCTACGAGACGGCCGAGGACCTCTATCCGTACTGCTACCGGGTCGCCTCGGCGGTCGGGCTCTGCTGCATCGAGATCTTCGGCTACACCGATCCTCGCGCCCGCGACTACGCCGTGAAGCTCGGGACCGCGCTGCAGCTGACCAACATCGCGCGCGATGTCGGCGCCGATGCCCGGGACGGGCGCGTGTACCTGCCGCAGGAGGACTTGCGGGGGTTCGGCGTCACCGAGGACGACCTGGTGGCCGGCCGGTACGGCGAGCGGTTCGTGAAGCTGATGGAGCACCAGGCGGCCCGCGCGCGGCAGTTCTATGCGGCGGCCGCCGCCGCTTATCCGACCGCCGACGCGCGCTCGCTGATCGCCGCCCAGATCATGGGTGGAATCTACCGCACGCTGCTCGACGAGATCGAGGCGCGCCGCTTCGCGGTCCTCGGCGAGCGCATCACCGTGCCGGCGCGGCGCAAGGTCGCCATCGCGCTGCGCTGCTGGGCCGCCGCCCGGCTGCGGCGCGATCGGACCGCCGCGTGAGGAGGGCGCCGCGATGAGGGCCGCGGTGTTCCAGGGGGGCGGCCGGGTCGCGCCCGGTGAGTGGCCGCGGCCGGCCGTGGGCGCCGGCGAGCTGCTGCTGCGCGTGCGCGGCTGCGGGCTGTGCGGCTCCGACATCGCCAAGATCGTCGCCCCCGACACGCGGGGCCCCCTCGTCCTCGGGCACGAGGTGGTGGGCGACGTCGTCGAGGCCGGCGACGGCGTGGCCGGCTTCGGCGTGGGGGACCGGGTGGTGGCCGCGCATCACGTGCCGTGCGGCGAGTGCCACTACTGCCGGCGCGGCAGCGAGTCGATGTGTCGTGCGTTCAAGGCCTCCAACCTCGACCCGGGCGGCTTCGCCGAGTACGTCCGGGTGCCGCCGGCCAACGTGCGTCACGCGACGTTCCGGATCCCCGATCACCTCACGGACGAGGAGGCCTCGTTCGTGGAGCCGCTGGCGTGCTGCCTGCGCGCGGTGGACCGCGCCCGCGTCGAGCCGGGCGACACCGCGGTCGTGGTGGGGCTCGGCTCCATCGGCTGCCTGTTCGTGCAGCTCCTGGCGCGGGCCGGCGCC
>JBGPZN010000097.1:0-9464 GCA_041493815.1 Methylomirabilia bacterium | reverse complement strand
CGACCGATCGTCGTGAACCCTGGGGGCACCTCCGTCACGGTGTCGCCGTGGCTCATCCAAACCGTAATGTGTCTGTCCGGAAGTCCCTTAAAAATAGTGCTTTTATCGAAGGTCATCGACGAGTGACCGTACTCCTTGACGACACCGTGAGACACACGTCCGTGAAGATCGTTGGCGATGAGCTGATGGCCGTAACAGATACCCAGGATCGGTACACCGAGTTCGTAGATCTTAGGATCAACCCGGGGCGAGCTGGGCTCGGTCACGCTGGCCGGCCCGCCGGAGATGATGATGCCGCGCGTGTCCTGAAAATCCGAGGCCGGCCGGTTGATGTCGGCCACGACTGCGTGGACGCCGAGCTCACGGATCCGCCGGGCGATCAGGTGGCAGTACTGGCCACCCGCGTTGAGCACGACGATCTGGTTCACTGCGGATCTCCGCCCGCCGGTCCGGACCGCACCGGCGCGCTCGCTACCGCGGGCGCCCCAGCTTCTGCGCCTGCTGGAAGACCTTGCCTTCGGTCTTGATCGTGGGCGCAATGATCAATTCGGTCTGCTGCAGCTCGCGGATGCTCTGGGCACCGACCGACCCCATGCACGTGCGGATGGCGCCCACCAGGTTCAGCGTGCCGTCCTCGGTGAAGGCGGGCCCGAACAGGATCTGCTCCAGGGTGCCCGCGACGCCGACGCGGATCCGAGTGCCACGCGGCAGGTTGGCGTGCGGCGTGGCCATGCCCCAGTGGTAGCCGCGACCCGGTGCCTCGATCGCGCGGGCGAACGCGGAGCCGATCATGACGGCATCGGCGCCGGCCGCGAACGCCTTGCACACGTCGCCGCCGGTCGTCATGCCGCCGTCGGTGATGACGGGCACGTAGCGGCCGCGCTGCTTGTAGTACTGGTCGCGCGCGGCCGCGGCGTCCGCGGTGGCGGTGACCTGCGGCACGCCGAGACCCAGCACCTCGCGGCTGGTGCAGGCCGCGCCGGGGCCCACCCCGATGAGCATGCCGTCGATGCCGGTGTTCATCAACTCCAGGCACGCCTCGTAGGTGACGCAGTTGCCGATGATCAGCGGGATGGCCAGCGACTTCTTCAGCTTGCGGAAGTCGACCGGCGCGTACTCGCTGGCGATGTGGCGAGCCGTCGTGACCGTCGACTGCACCACGAAGATGTCGGCGCCGGCCTCCTGGGCGATCTGGGCGAAGCGCTCGGCCCGCTGGGGGATCGCGGACACGACGGCCGGGCCGCCGCCCTTCTTGATCTCCTGGATGCGCTGGTGGATCAGCTCTTCCTTGATCGGCTCGCCGTAGATCGACTGGATGATCTTGGTCGCCTCGTCCTGGCTCGCGGACACGATCCGCTCGAGGACGTCGTCGGGATTGGCGTAGCGCGAGAACACCCCCTCAAGATTCAGCACGGCGAGGCCGCCCAGGCGGCCCATCTCGACGGCCAGTCGGGGGCCGACGACGCCGTCCATGGCGGCGGCGATGATGGGCAGCTCGTAGCGCTGGCCGCACAGCTCCCAGGAGATGTCGACCTCGTTGGGGTTGACCGTCAGGGTACCCGGGACAAGCGCGATGTCATCGAACCCGTAGGCCACTCTCGCCTTGCGCCCGCGACCGACCCACATCCCCATGCGCCTGCCCCCCCTCGCGCTACTTCGGGTTTGCCGCCTGATCCCCAAATGTAGGGATCGCCTGTCGTTCACCCACTAGGTTTTGTGGAGTATACCGAGCGCGCCCCAGGGTGTCAACGGTGGGCGCGCTCACGCCGGGTTCGCGCGCTCCCACATCAGGCGCAGGCCCTCGAAGGCCAGGTGCTCGTGCACGTCCTGGATCGACCGGGCCACGTTCACGATCAGCCCGGCGTGGCCGCCGGTGGCCACGACGCGTGGTGCGCCGTCCATTTCTGCCTTCATCCGCTCGACGATGCCGTCCACCAGACCGGCCCAGCCGTAGACCACGCCTGACTGCACGTTGTGGACCGTGTTGCGTCCGATGGCGTCCTTGGGCCGGACCAGCTCGACCCGGAAGAGGCGCGCGGCCCGGTTCAGCAGGGCGTCGGCCGCCGTCGCGATGCCGGGGGCGATGGCGCCACCGATGAACTCGCCGCGGGCGTTGATGCAGTCGAAGGTCGTCGCGGTGCCGAAGTCGACCACGATCAGCGGCGGGCCATACAGGGCGATGGCCGCGATCGCCTTCACCACCCGGTCGGCGCCGACCTCGCGGGGATTGTCGACGTTGAGCGGGATCGGCGTGTTCACGCCGGGCTCCACGGTCAACGGCGTGACGGCGAAGTACTTCTCGCACATCCACTCCAGCGTCTGCTGGACCGGCGGCACCACGTTGGAGATCGCCACGCCCCCAATGCTCGCCGGTGTGAGCCCGCGCGTGCGGAGCAGGGTCTCGATGAACATGCCGTACTCGTCGGCCGTCTGCTCCCGCCGGCTGGTCAGGCGCCACGACACCAGCAGGCGTGGACCGTCGTACACGCCGATCTTGGTGTTGGTGTTGCCGACCTCGACGACCAGGAGCATTGCTAGGCGATCTCGCCGGCGACGACGCGACGGCGCTGGTCACCGTCGGCTACCACCAGCGCCCCGTCGTCGTCGATGTCGATGGCCACACCGCTGACGCCGTCGATGCGCACCGTACGGCCCAGGGTCTCGGAAAGGGCGTGCCACCGGTGGCGGGCCTCGGCGAACGCGCCACGCTCGAGCCCGTCGCGCTGCCGATCGAGCGCCTCCAGCAGCGCGCCCAGCAGCGCCTCGCGATCCACGTCGCCGCCGGTCTCGAGCGCGACCGACGTGGCGCGCCCGTCGAGCTCGGGCGGAAACGCCCGCTGCGCGAGGTTGACACCGATCCCCAGGACGACGAGCGGAGCCGGCCCGAGGCGGCCCTCGAGAAGGATGCCGGCGATCTTGCGGCCGCCGACGAGAACGTCGTTCGGCCACTTGAGCCGCGGCCCCAGGCCGGCGATCTCGGCCAGCGCGTCGGCGACCGCCACCCCCGCCACCAGCGAGAGCAGCGGCAGGCGCGCCGTCTGCAGCCGTGGGCGCAGGACGATGGACACGAGCAGGCTGGCGCCGGGCTCGTCGAGCCACGCGCGGCCCCGCCGGCCGCGGCCGGCGACTTGCGAGTCGGCCACGACGACGGTGCCGTCGGCCGTGCCCTCGGCGGCCAGGGCGAAGGCGACGCTCTGCGTGGATTCCACGCGGCCGACGCGCACAACGCGGCCGGCGAGGACCGCCCGCGTCATCCCACCCAGCTCAGGCTGGCCACCAGCTTGGCGTGCAGGGCCTCCTGCTCGGCGAGCTTCTCCCGCTCCTTGTCGACGATCTCGGCGGGCGCCCGCTCGGTGAAGTCGGGGCGCGACAGCTTGCCGCGCGTGAACGCGATGGCCTCGGTCGTGCGCCTGATCTCCTTCTCCAGACGCTGGCGCTCGGCGGCGAGGTCCACCAGCCCCTCCAGCTCCACGTAAATCTCCGACCGGCCGACGACGCCGAGGGCGGAGGCGCGTGGCCGCGTCGCCCTCGGGTCGGTGGTGACCCGCGCCCGGGCCAGCGTCTCGACCAGCGCGCCGTGCGCGCGCAGTAGCGCGTCGTCCCCGGCCGCCGCCTTCACGGTGACGGTCAGCGTCTGGGCCGGCGACAGGCGCATCTCGCCGCGGATGTTCCGGATGGCGGTGATGGTCTCCATCAGCAGCCCCATCTCGCGCTCGGCGGCGGCGTCGGGCGGCGCCGCGGCCTTGGGATAGGGCGCCACCATGATGGACGCCCCCTCGTGCGGCAAGCGCTGCCACAGCTCCTCGGTGATGAACGGCATGAACGGGTGCAGCAGGCGCAGCGTCCGCTCGAGCACGGTGACGAGCGCGTGCTGCACGCGGTTGCGCTCGGCCGGGTCGGCGGCGTGGTAGAGCGAGACCTTGGCGATCTCCAGGTACCAATCGCAGAAATCGTTCCAGAGGAACTGATAGATCGCCGCCGCCGCGTCGCTGAACCGGTAGGCGTCCAGCCCGTCGCGCACGCTCGTCATCGTCGCCTGCAACCGGCTCTCGATCCAGCGTCCCGGCAGCCCGGCCGGGCCCACGTCGCCCCCGCGCTCGTAGCCGTCGAGATTCGAGAGCACCAGCCGCGCCGCGTTCCACAGCTTGTTGGCGAAGTTGCGATGCGCCTCGACACGCTCGTCGGCGATCCGGATGTCGTGCACGCCGGGGACCGCCAGGATCGCCAGCGTGAACCGGAAGGCGTCGGTGCCGAACCGCTCCATCACGCCGAGCGGATCGATGACGTTGCCCTTCGACTTCGACATCTTCTGGCCCTGGGGGTCGCGGACCAGCGTGTGGATGTAGACGTCTCGAAACGGCACCTCCTTCATGAGATGCAGGCCCAGCATCGCCATCCGCGCGACCCAGAAAAAAAGGATGTCGTAGCCGGTGACCAGAACAGACGTCGGGTAGTACGTCCGCAGCTCGGGGGTATCGTCAGGCCACCCCAGCGTGGAGAACGGCCACAGCCCCGAGGAGAACCAGGTGTCGAGGACGTCGGGGTCCTGGCGCACCGGCCCCGAGCACTTCGGGCACGCCGCCAGGTCGGTGCGGGAGACGTGGACCGAGCCGTCGGCGTCGCAGTACCAGACGGGGATGCGGTGCCCCCACCAGAGCTGGCGGGAGATGCACCAGGGACGGATGTTCTCCATCCAGTGGAAGTACGTCTTGCTCCAGCTGCGCGGCAGGATGCGGATCCGATCCTCCCGCACGGCGGCGATCGCCACCTCGGCCAGCGGCTTCACGTTGACGTACCACTGCTTGGAGACGAGGGGCTCCACGACCGTCTTGCAGCGATAGCACAGGCCGACGGCGTGCCGGTAGGGCTCGATGCGATCGATGAGGCCGAGCGCCTGCATGTCCTCCACGATCCGCTTGCGGCACTCGAAACGGTCCAGCCCCGCGTACGTTCCGGCCAGCGCCGTCATCCGGCCGTCGAAGCCGATGACCGTCCGCACTGGCAGGTTGTGGCGGCGCCCGATCTCGAAGTCGGTCGGGTCGTGACCGGGCGTGACCTTGATGACGCCGGTGCCGAAGTCCGGGTCGACCGCCTCGTCGGCCACGACCTGGATGTCGATCTCGCCGTTCACCGACGGGATGCGGAGCGTGCGGCCGACGTACTGCGTGTAGCGCGGATCGCCGGGATGGACGGCCAACCCGGTGTCGCCGAGCTTGGTCTCCGGGCGCACGGTGCCGAGCGTCAGGGGCCCGTACTTGATGTAGACGAAGTCGGCGTCGCGCTCCTCACGCTCCACCTCGAGGTCGGCGAGCACGGTCTGGCAGCGCGGGCACCAGTTGACGATGTAGTCGCCCTGGTAGATGAGGCCCTCGTCGTAGAGCCGCACGAACGCCTCGCGGACCGCCCGCGAGAGTCCGGCGTCCATCGTGAAGCGCTCACGCGTCCAGTCACACGACGCCCCCAGGCGCCGGAGCTGACGGATGATGGTCCCGCCCGATTCCTCCTTCCATCGCCAGGCGCGCTCGAGGAAGGCCTCGCGCCCGAGGTCCTGGCGCGTCTTGCCCTCCGCCTCCAGCTGGCGCTCCAGGATCACGTGCACCGCGATCGAGGCGTGGTCCGTGCCGGGCACCCACAGCGTGTTGTAGCCGTCCATCCGCTTGGCGCGGATCAGGATGTCCTGCAGCGTGTTGACCAGCGCGTGGCCGAGGTGGAGCGAGCCGGTGACGTTGGGCGGCGGGATCACGATGCAGTAGGGCGGGCCCGGATGGTCCGGCTCGGCCCGGAAATAGCCGCGCCGCTCCCACTCCGGATACCAGCGCGCCTCGACCGCGGCGGGCTCGTAGCGATCGGCGATGGGCGCGGCGGGCGGCGGGCTCGGCTCCGTCATGCTGTGCGAAGAGTCATTGTAGCACCCGGGTGGCGCCGGTCAGCCGCCAGCGGGCGCCCACCCGGCGGAAGGTCAGCACCCACGGCTGGCGGCCGGCCGCCGCCGCCACCGACACCGTGTCGCCCCCGGCGCCCTCGCGGGCGTCACAGGCGGGCTCCGGGCGCAGCGTCGACGGCAGCTGCGTGCGTAGCGCGCGATCGGGTACCAGCGCGGCCAGCGTCGTCTCGTCACGCGCGGCGAGCGCCGACATCAGCCGGTCCACCGCCTCGTGCAGGTCGCGATGCCACGCGTCGTGCTCCTGACGGGCCACGCGCACGACGGTGGCGGCCGGCGCCACGCGATAGACGTCCTCCTGCTCGGTCTGGCCGTCGCAGCCCGGCGCCCAGCCCGGATACCGCACCTCGTACCGGATGCGCACGTCGCCGCCGCGCACGCTCCAGCTGCGGGCGAGGAGCCCGTCGGCGAACAGCTCCGCGGTCGACCACGCCACCCGCACGCCGTCGCCGTCGCGACGCAGCAGGTCCACGCGCAGCGGCCGCGTCCCCCACCCCGACGGCGCTCCCTCCCACGCCACCACGAGCGCGCCCCTGTCGCGGGCGCCCGGCAGCACGTACACGGTCGGGCGCCCCTCGCGGTACAGCGCCGTCAGCAGCGCCGGTCCCTCGGCGGCCAGGCGACCATACACGCGGACGCTGTTGGCGGCCGAGCGCTCGTCCAGCACGAAGGCGCCCACGAACAGCCCGTCGGCGCGGACCAGGCGCAGGGTGGCGCCACCCCAGACCTCGGCGAACGCGTCGAGCCGGTCCTGCAGGAAGTCGAGCGAGGCGAACGGGCCACCGGAGGCGAGGTTCTCGACGATCTCGTCGTCGAGCACCTCGTAGATCTCGCGATAGGCGTCGGTGGAGGGGTCGGTGTCGAGGATCTGGGCGAGCGCGAGCCGGCTGGCGGCCAGCTCGCGGAACCGGTCGAGACGATCGCTCCGGTCGGCGGCCGCCACGGTGGCGCCGGCGCCGGCGAGCACGGCGAGCCCGACGAGCAGCGCCCCATAGAATTTCCGCGGCACCGGGCTATGGTACAACAGACGGGTGAGGTCGCCAGCGGTGCCCGTACTCGACCGCTACATCGTCCGCGAGCTGATCTCGCCCTTCTGCTTCGGCGGCGCGCTCTTCACCTTCTTCCTCGTCATCGACCGCATCTACCACCTGACCGACCTCGTGATCACCAAGGGCGTGCCGTTCTATCTGGTCATCCAGCTCCTGGTCTTCATGCTGCCCTCGTTCCTCGCCCACACGCTGCCGATGGCGCTGCTGGTCGCCGTGCTGCTGGCCGGCGGCCGCCTCGCCGGCGACATGGAGATCATCGCGTGCAAGGCGGCCGGGATCAGCACGCTGCGGCTCTTCCGCCCGGTGCTGGCCGCCGCCCTCGTGGTGATGGCGGCCACCGCCAGCCTCACCCTGATCGTGAATCCGCTGGCCAACCGGGAGTTCCAGCGCCAGCTCTTCAAGATCCTCCAGGCGCGCGCGATGAGCGGACTGGCCGAGCGCGTGTTCAACCCGACGTTCGGCGACGTCATCATCTACGTGGAGGACGTCAGCGCCTCGCAGGTCGCGCTGCGGGGCCTCCTGGTGTCCGACGAGCGGGACCCGAAGATCTCGAGGATCATCACCGCCCGCGAGGGCCGGCTGCTCACCGACGAGGAGAACCGGCGGATCACGCTGCGCCTCATCAACGGCGCCGTCAGCGAGGCCGACGTCCTGCCGGTCGCCCCCGCCGTCCCCGCCGGCAACTCGCCACCCGCCGGCGGGGCCGCCAGCGCCGCCCGCTACCGCCTGACCAACTTCAGCATCTACGACATGAGCCTCGCGGTGGACTCGCCGCTGCGCTCGGCACCGCGCGTCGAGAAGCCCGAGAAGGACCTCTCGCTCCCCGCGCTCCACGAGCGCCTCGAGGAGCTGAAGGGCGACCGGGCCGGCCGCACCCCGTACCTCGTCGAGTGGCACAAGCGCGTCGCGTTTCCGGTGGCGTCGATCGTCTTCGCCCTCGTCGCGTTCCCGCTGGCCGTGCGCTCGCACCGCGGCGGCCGCTCGATCGCGCTGGTGGCCAGCCTGGCGATCCTCGTCGCGTACTACGTCGTCCTCACCTCGCTGGAGGGCTCGGCGCTGCGGCTGCGGCTGCCGCCGGCGCTGGCCATCTGGACGCCCAATCTGCTGTTCACCGCGATCGGCGCCACGCTGCTCGTCGCCACGACGCGGGAGTGGCCGATGCCCGCCCTGCCCTCGGCGTGGCGCGCGCTCGCGGCCGTGCGCCGCGCGCTGCCCCGGCGGGACGACGCCGCGGAACGACCGGGCGTGGGCGTGCGGGACTCCACGCACATCCTCGACCGCTACCTGCTGCGCGAGCACCTGGTCTTCATGGGCATTGGCCTCGCGGTGGCCGCCGTGCTGTTCGTGGTGATCGATCTGCTGCAGACGCTCGACCGCTACATCCGCATCAAGCCGCCGCTGATCTACGTCCTCGAGCACTTCGTCTACCGGGTGCCGGCGGCGCTGCACGACGGCCTGCCCGTGGTGATGCTGGTGGCCACGATCTTCCTGTTCCTGGCCCTCACCCGCTACCACGAGCTGACCGCCATGAAGGCGGCTGGCATGAGCCTCTACCGCGTGGCGGCCCCCATCCTTCTTCTGGCCACCGGTGTCGCCATCGTGTCCGGGCTCTTCCAGGAGCTGCTGCTGCCCAAGCTCAACGAGCTGGGCGACGAGGTCGATCGCGTGAAGATCCGGGGCCAGCTCCCGCGTCACCTACAATCCCGCGAGCGGCTGTGGCTGCGCACCACCGACAGCCGCTTCTACCGCGTGGAGCTGCTCCACCCGGGCAGCGCCGACATGTACGGGGTGACCGTCCTCGAGGTGGAGCAGCCAACCTTCCGGCTGCAGAGCCGCCTCGACGCGCGCCGGGCCCACTGGACCCCCGAGGGCTGGGAGCTCATGGACGGCGCCTTCCGAGAGTTCGGCAAGAAGGGTGAAGTCCAGACGATCCCGTTCGCGGTGACCGCCATCGACCTGCGGGAGGAGATCGATGACTTCACCAAGATCTCCAAGCCGATCGCGGCCATGAGCTACCGGGAGCTGAAGGAGTACGTCGTGCGGCTGGAGGCGACCGGCTATCAGGTGAAGAAGTACATGGTCGAGCTCTACTCCAAGCTGTCCTTCCCGCTCGTGAACCTGATCATGGTGCTGGTCGCCATCCCCTTCTCGCTGCAGTCGCCGCGCGGCGGTCGCCTCTTCGGCATCGCGCTCGCCATCGCCATCATGGCCGGCTACCTCGTCGTCCACTACGTCGCCCTCGCCTTCGCCCGCGCCGACCTCCTCCCTCCTCTCCTCGCCGCCTGGACCGCCAACATCATCTTCCTGGGCCTCGGCACCTCTCTGTTCCTTCGCGCCAGAACCTGACCGCTGACCCAACTTCCGGGAGCGAGCGTGGTGATCTGGCAGTCGCGTAGCGTTGTGCCCAGCGCCGCTCCTCGCGGGCCGGGGCGGGACGGGGGACCCCCCGGCGCGCCACGATGGCTCGCCTGTCG
>JBGPZN010000378.1:0-3826 GCA_041493815.1 Methylomirabilia bacterium | reverse complement strand
GTCGAGGACCGGCGGACCGGCCTGCTGGTGAATCCCGAGAGCCCCGAGGAGCTGGCGATGGCACTGGAGACCTTGTTGATGAACGACGGCCTGCGGGCCGACCTGGGCGCCGCCGGCGCCGCCCGTGTGGCGGCGTTCGACCTGGAGCCGGTGGCGCGCCGCTTCGTCGAGGTGGCCGTCGCGTGAGCGCGCTCGCCTACACGACGCGGCGCTTCGCCTTCTCGGCCGGGCACCGCTATCACGTGGCGCAGTGGTCGGCCGAGCAGAACGAGCGGACGTTCGGCCGCCTGGGCGTGCCCCACGGCCACAACTACACGCTCGACGTCACTGTGCGCGGGCCCATCGACTCACGCACCGGCATGGTGATCGACCTCGGCGAGCTGAAGGAGATCGTCAACGCGACGGTGGTCGAGCGCTTCGACCACGCCGACCTCAACGCCGATCCGCTGTTCCGTGACCGGGTCCCGACGACGGAGAACATCGCCATCGCGGTGTGGGAGCTGCTGGCGCCCAAGCTCGGGCCCGATCGACTCTCGCGGGTGCGGGTGTGGGAGGATCCGACGCTGTTCGTCGACTATGACGGCGCCTGAGATGCGACGCCGCGTCGAGGTCACCCGCGTGTATCATTTCAGCGCGGCCCACTGCCTGGCCAATCCGGCGCTGGCCGCTGCCGACAACGCGGCGCTGTACGGCCCGTGCGCGCGCCCCCACGGCCACAACTACTACCTGGAGGTCACGGTGGCCGGCGTCCCCGACGCCACCACGGGCTTCGCCGTGGACCTCGAGGATCTGGACCGGACGGTGGCGCGGGTGCTGCTCGACCAGGTCGATCATCACCGCCTGGAGGACGCGCCGGCCCTGGCCGGCGTGATCACGACCGGCGAGGGGCTGGCCCGCGCGTTCTGGCGCACGCTGAGTGACGCGCGGCCGGCCGGCGAGCTGCAAAGGGTCGTGGTGCAGGAGACGGCGAAGAACCGCTTCGAGTACCGCGGCGAGGAGATGTGATGGCGAACGGCGACGCGATTCCGCGGCTGGTGGAAGAGCTGCTGAAGGAGCTGGGCGAGGATCCTCACCGCGAGGGCCTCGAGCGCACACCCGAACGGGTGGCGGCGGCGATGCGCTATTTCACCTCCGGCTACCAGAAGAACGCGCAGGAGATCCTCAACGACGCCCTCTTCGTCGAGGAGTACGATGAGATGGTGATCGTCAAGGACATCGACGTGACGTCGCTCTGCGAGCACCACCTCCTCCCCTTCATCGGCAAGTGCCACGTGGCCTACATGCCACACAAGAAGATCGTGGGGCTGTCGAAGATCCCGCGGCTGGTCGACATGTACGCACGGCGATTGCAAGTTCAGGAGCGGCTCACCACCCAGATCGCCAACACGCTGAACGAGGTGCTGCAGCCGCGCGGCGTCGCCGTCGTCATGGAAGCCGTCCACCTGTGCATGCTGATGCGCGGCGTGGAGAAGCAGAACTCCAAGGCGGTGACTTCCGCCATGCTCGGCGCCTTCCGCGACCGGCCGGAGACGCGGGCGGAGTTCATGGAGCTGATCAAGGCCGGACGGGGGCTCGTCATATGAGCGATGCGCTGCGCGGCAAGGTCGCGCTGGTCACCGGCGCCGGGCGCGGGATCGGTCGCGCCATCGCGCTGGCGTTCGCCGGGGAGGGCGCGGCGGTGGCCCTGGTCGCCCGCTCGCGCGCCGACCTGGCCGGCGTCGCCGCCGAGATCCGCGAGCGCGGCGGCCGCGCGCTGGCGGTGCCCGCCGACGTCACGCAGGATGCCGCGGTGGAGTCGGTCGTGGAGAACGTCGCCGGCGAGCTGGGCCGGCTCGACATCCTGGTGACCTCGGCGGGCACGGCGTCCTTCGCACCGGTGGCGGACTCCAAGCCCGGCGACTGGGACGCCATGCTGGCGCTCAACCTCCGCGCGGTGATGGTCTGCTGCCGGGCGGCGCTGCCGACCATGATGCGCCAGCGCTCCGGCACGATCCTCAACCTGGCCTCGATCGCCGCCAAGCGCGCGCTGCCCGGCAGCGCGGTGTACACGGCGACCAAGATGGCGGTGATCGGCTTCAGCCGGGTGCTGGCCGAGGAGCTGCGGTCCCACGGCGTCCGGGTCGGCGTGCTGGTGCCGGGCGCGGTCGACACCCCGCTGTGGGACTCGCTGGGATCCTCGCCCCCGCGCGACAAGATGCTACGCCCGGAGGACGTCGCCCGGGCGGCGGTGCTGATGGCCGCGCTGCCCCCGCACGCCTCGCTGGAGGAGCTCACCCTCCTGCCCGCGGGGGGCATCCTGTGATACCATTCACACGTCGGGAAACGCCACGAAACAACGGGAGGATCGCATGGTCACGATGACAGAAATGGCCGCCCAGAAGGTCGGTGAGCTTCGCCTGGAAGAGGGCAAGCCCGAGTGGGGCCTGCGCATCCGGGTCGTTGGCGGGGGTTGCTCGGGCATGTCGTACGAGCTCGGCTGGGAAGACCAGGTGGGCGAGGGCGACGACGTCGTCGAGGCCCAGGGCATCAAGGTCTACATCGACAAGCACAGCGCGCCCTATCTGTCCGGCATCGAGATCGACTTCGTCCAGAACGAGATGATGGGCGCCGGGTTTGCGATCAAGAACCCGAACGTCAAGTCCAGCTGCGGCTGCGGCCAGTCCCACCGCTTCTAGACGTCGTGCGTGTCCGGGTCCACCTGTTCGCCCGGTATCGTGAAGCCACCGGGCAGGGGCAGGTGGACCTCGAGCTTCCGGAGGGGGGCACGGTCGAGACGGCGTGGTTGGCCGTGGTCGATCGCCACCCCCAGCTGGCCCAGTACCGCCCCTACACGCTCTTCGCCGTCGGTCACGACTACGTCGAGCCCGACCACCGCCTGAAGCCCGGCGACGAGCTGTCCCTGTTCCCGCCGGTGAGCGGCGGTGCGAGCTGAAGCCGCAGGCGAGGCGAGCCTATGAATGAGCCGGTGGCGGTGCGAGCTGAAGCCGCAGGCGAGGCGAGCCTATGACTGTGGCCGACGACATCTTCGCCGTCGTCGAGCACCCGCTGTCGCCCGACGACATCGCGGCCCGCGTCGACGATCCCGCGGCGGGCGGCCTCGTGATCTTCTCCGGCGTCGTGCGCAACGAGACGGGCGGGCGGCCCGTGAAGTTCCTCGAGTACGAGGCCCACACGGCGATGGCCGAGGCCAAGCTGCGCGAGATCGGCGCCGCCATCCGCGGCCGCTGGCCGGAGATCAAGCGCGTGGCCATGCTGCACCGGGTCGGGCGCCTGGAGATCGGCGAGTCCTCGGTGCTGATCGCGGTGTCCGCCGCCCACCGCGGCGACGCGTTCGAGGCCTGCCGCTACGCGATCGACACGCTCAAGCGCATCGTGCCCGTGTGGAAGAAGGAGCATTTCGAGGACGGCGAGGTCTGGGTGGGCCTGCAGGGAGGCTGAGGTGCGCCTCACCGCCGCCGTCGAGGAGATCATTCGCCGCCACGCGATGCTCGCCGGCGGCGAAACCGTCCTGGTGGCGGTGTCCGGTGGCGCCGACTCCGTCGCCCTCCTCTCGATCCTGACCGCGCTGGCGCCGGCCTGGCGCCTCACGCTGCACGCCCTGCACGTCGATCACGGTCTGCGGCCCGACTCCGAGCGCGACGGCGAGGTCGTGCGCGCGCTCGGCGCGCGGCTCGGCGTGCCGGTGGAGGTCGAACGCGTGCAGGTGGGGCCGGGCTCGGTGGAGGCGGCCGCGCGCGCCGCGCGCTACGCGGCGCTGGAGGCGTGGGCCGACCGGCTCGGCGCCGCCCGCATCGCGATCGGCCACACCCTCGACGATCAGGCCGAG
>JBGPZN010000077.1:0-10508 GCA_041493815.1 Methylomirabilia bacterium | reverse complement strand
CTGGATGGGGGGCCCGGCCAGCCGAGCCTCCACGTCGCCGGAGTCGACGGCCTCGGCCAGGACGGTGAGCGCGGCCCGGCACGCCGTCAGCGTGCGCTCGACGTCGGCGTCGTCGTGGCGGTAGCAGATGTTGAAGCCGCCGGCGTTGAGGATGCCACGGCGCACGACCTCCTGCTGGAAGAGGCTCTTCATGGCCAGCGACTCCCGCCCCTGCCGGTCGGCGAAGGTCAGCACGGTGCGGGGCGGCAGGCCGATGCAGCGCGTGAGGCCGTCGAGCTTCAGCTCCTGCGCGAGCGCGTTGTAGCCGTCCCGCAGCCGGCGGCCCTGGCGCCACAGGTGCGGGATCACGTCGGCGTCGCGCAGCTTGGTGATCGTGGCCTTGGCCGCGGCCAGCGAGAGCGCCTCGCCCCCGAACGTGAACGAGAAGAAGATCTCGTCGAAGACCTGCATGATGTCCCGCCGCCCCACCACCGCCGACACCGGGAACCCGTTGGCCATGGCCTTGCCGATGCAGGCCAGGTCCGGCGTGACGTGGTAGTGCGCCATGGCCCCGCCGAGCGCGACGCGGAAGCTCGTGACGACCTCGTCGTAGATGAGGACGGCGCCGTGGGCCCGGGTCAGCGTGGCCACCTGCTCCAGGAAGCCCCCGACGGGCTCCACCACGCCGACCGGCTCCATGATGACCGCCGCGAACTCGCCCGGGTGGGCGTCGAGCAGCCGACGGAGCGACGCGACGTCGTTGTAGGTGAACAGATGTGTCAGCTCCCGCACCGCCCGCGGCACGCCGCGGTGGCGGGTGGTGGCGCCGATGTACCAGTCCTGCCAGCCGTGGTAGCCGCAGGCCGCGATGCGCTCGCGCCCGGTGTAGGCGCGGGCCACGCGGACGGCGCCGGAGGTGGCGTCGGAGCCGTTCTTGCCGAAGCGCACCATCTCCGCGCACGGGATGATCTCCGTCAGCAGCTCGGAGACCTCGACCTCGAGCGGGTGCGGCAGCGAGAACGCGATCCCGTCGGCCAGCTGGGCCCGCACGGCCGCGTCCACGTCGGGATCGTTGTGGCCGAGCACGATCGGGCCGAGCGCCATCGGGTAGTCGATGTACTCGTTGCCGTCCACGTCCCACACGTGGCTGCCGTCGGCGCGCTGCAGGAACAGCGGGGCGACGCCACGCACGAACTGGGTGTGACCCTTGCTGAACGTCTGGGTGGCCGACGGGATGACCTTCTCGGCCCGCGCGAAGTACTCCTCGGAGCGCGTGAGCCGGCGGGACGTGTCCATGGCTGACTCTCCCGGTGCGTCACCGGCCGCGCGGTCGGCGCGGAGCGACGTCGCGTAGCCTTCGTTGCGCGTGAACGAGCGATTGAGGTCGAGCAGGGCCGGTTCGCGCTCCAGCAGCGCCAGCACGTCGTCCATGCCGAACGGTTGCTCGGCGCCCAGGCGCCGGTAGACGGCGCGGACGAACTCGAGGTCGGCCGGCTCGTCGACGGTCCAGCGCAGGCGCGAGAGATCCTCGTCGTGGGTGACGTTGGCCAGCCGGAACCGCCGCGGCTGGGTCCAGATGAAGGGCGTGACGTGCTCGCGCTCCGAGGCCAGCCGCGCCTCGCGCCACGCCGTGTCCAGCGCCGCGAACGAGAACACCTCGGCGTCCTGCCCGTCGGGGAAGGTCGGCGGCTGGGTGTTGCTGACGTAGTCGAGCTGGCCGGCCGCGGCGCGGAACCGGGCCAGCACCCGGCCGGCCACCGCCGGGTCCAGCAGCGGGCAGTCGGGGGTGACCCGCACGATCACCGACACGCCGAACCGCACCGCGGCGCCATGGATGCGGGCGAGCACGTCGGTCTCGCTGCCTCGGTGCACCGGCAGGCCGGCCGCGTCGGCGAACGCGACGAGCGTATCGTCGGCGGGGCGATCGGTGGTCGCGATGATCACCTGATCGACCCCGTCGATGCGCCGCGCGCGCTCGACCAGGCGGGCCAGCATGGGGCGGCCGGCGACGTCGGCCAGCGTCTTGCCGGGCAGCCGGCGGGAGCCCATGCGGGCCTGCACGATGGCCGCGATCACGGATCGAGCCTCACCGGCCGCCCCTCGGCGGCCGAGCGCTTGGCGGCCAGGGCGATCGCCAGCACCGTTCGCCCGCCGGCCGCGTCCAGCTCGGGGGCGGTGCCCCGCTCGATGCAGTCGACCAGGTGGCGCAGCTCCTCGACGTACATGAGGTTGCCGTCGGCGTTCGGCGGCTCGGCATGGTCCTCGGCCCGGCCGTCCTTGTCGTAGACCCGGACGAGCGGGCTCGCGTAGTCCCACACGATGACGCCCTCCTCGCCGATCACCTCGCAGGCGCGGCCATACGCACGCCGCACGTAGTCGAGATGGACGTTACCGACCGCCCCGCCGTCGAAGCGCAGCAGGATGTCGGCGCTGTCCTCGGTGTCGATCTCGAGCCTGCTCAGCCTGTCCGCGTAGCAGAACACCTCGCGGGGCTCGCCGAGCAGCCAGCGCAGATAGTCGAGCTCGTGGATGGCGTCGAGGATGATGCCGCCCCCGGTGCTCTGGTGGGCGGCGTAGCCACGGCGGTAGTCGGTGTGCGGCCGCCAGTACGGCAGGTAGTACCCACAGTGTGCTCGCGCCGACAGTGGCGTGCCGATGCGCCCATCATCAAGGAGCCGCTTGACCCGGCGGAGGCTCGGCACGAACCGGAGGTTGCAGCCGACCAGGACCGCGCGCCCGGCCCGCGTCGCCTCCGCCACCAGCGCGTCGACGCCGTCGAGCGTGTGGGACAGCGGCTTCTCGATGAACACGTGCCGCCCGCGCGCCACCGCCGCCCGGGCCTGACTCACGTGGACGTCGGGAGGCGAGCACACGAGCGCGGCGTCGGCGTCCACCGCCAGCGCCTCCCTCTCGCTCGTCGTCAGCACGGCCGTTCCCCCGGCGATCGGTCCGGCCTCGAGCAGCCGCGCCCCATCGGGATCGTGGACGGCGGCGATCGTATGCCCGAGCGCCACGGCATTCGCCAGGTGGCGTCGACCGATCGAGCCCGCGCCCAGCACGACGAAGCGCACGACCTATCCCTCCTCTCGGCCCAACTCGAGCAGAATGGTCTGCTGTCCGTGTCGCCCCTCGACGCCGACCGGCACGAAGCCACACGCCCGGAACAGCGCCAGCGAACGCGCGTTGTGGCCGAGCACGGCCGCCCGCGGTCGCACGTGGGGCCCACGCTCGGCTCGCAGCGCGCCCACCGCCTCGGTCAGCATGGCCCGGCCGTGGCCACGGCCGCGGCGCTCCGGCGCCACCACGATGCTGACCTCGGCCACGTCGGCCTCGACGTCGAAGCGCACCTGACCCACTGGGCCCTCGGCGTCGGCAAAGATCAGCAACCGCGTGGCATCCGACGCCAGGCGGCCCCGCAGCCACATCACGTGGGTCTCATACGGGATGGGCGCCTTGGTGAACGCGTTGCGCCGCGTCTCCGGGTCGTTGGCCCATGCCCAGAGCAGCATGGCGTCTTCCATCGCCGCCCTACGCCAGCTCAGCGCCATCCTCCACCATCGCCGTCGTGATCGGCACCTCAGCCGCGACCGCCCGCGAGGCCCGTCGCCCGAGCAACCGCGCGTACGCGCTGGGCGGCAATCCGGCCGGGTGGTCACCGTTGCGCAGCACCCGCACGTTGTCGGCGGAGAACGTCTCACCGGCGCCGATGGCCCGGACGGCGAAGACCGAGCGCAAGGCGAACCGCCGCAGCTCGTCTTCCACGGCCAGCACCGTCTTGTCACCGCTGCCGAGCACCGCTTCCGCCGCGCGAACCGCCCGGACCAGCTGGCCGAGCTCGCCGGGCTCGACGGCGAACCCCTGGTCGGGCCCAGGCAACCGGTTGCTGAGCGTGAAGTGCTTCTCGACGACGCACGCCCCCAGCGCGACGGCGACCACGGGCGCGATGACGGGATCACGGGAATGATCGGACAGGCCGACGAGATGGCCGGTGGCCTTTCGCAGCGTCGCGATGGCCCGCGCGTTCACCGCGTGGGGCGGCGTGGGATAGGCGGCGGTGCACTGCAGCACCACGACCTGCGGATTGCCAACCTCGCGGGCCAGGTCGAGCAACGGCCGCACCTCGTCGAGCGTGTGGGCGCCGGTGGACGCGAAGACCGGCTTGCCCCGGGTCAGGACCGTCCGGGCCAGCGGCAGATGGCTTAGCTCGTACGAGGCCAGCTTGAAGGCCGGCACGTGCGGGTCGAGCCGCTCCACCCACTCCTCGTCGAAGGGCGTACACAGGAAGTGGACGCCCCGGGCCCGGCAGCGGGCGGCGAGCGTGGGCAACCACGCCGGCGACAGCTCCATCGCCTCGATGATGTCGTAGATCGACCGCGGATCTCCCAGGTAGTCGGACGTCCCGGCGCTGCGCGGGTACAACGTGCGCGCGCGAAAGCCCTGGAACTTGACCGCATCGGCGCCCGCCTCGGCCGCCACGTCGATCAGCGCCAGCGCGTGCTCGAGGCTGCCGTTGTGATTCGACCCGGCCTCCGCGATCACGTAGCACGGCTCCCCGTCCCCGATCCAGCGACCCTCGACCTGGAGCCTCACCGCGTGGCGCCCCCACCGTCGGCGAGCGCCGCGGCGAGATCCAGCAAGCGATCGGAGGCCTTCCCGTCGTCGGAGCCGACGAAGGTCTCCAGATACTGAGCGCGGGCGGCGGGGTGGAGCGGGAAGTCGGCGAGTCGACGACGCGAGAAATCGCCGATCATCGCTGCCACGCTCATCGGATAGATCACCCCGGGGACGTTGAAGCTGCTGCCCGGTGCCGTCGACAGGAACCATTCGCGCCACAGCGGGGGGAAGCCGAGGTCGTCGCCGTCGGCGGTGATGCAGATCGATGGGACGCCGGCGTAGGCCGCCTCGTACGCCACCGTGCTGAAGCAATGCACGCACAGCGACGCGATGCTCAGGACCTCGAGGATGATGGCGGGGTAGTCGGTGTCCTCGTAGATCACACGGTCGGCGACCCTGGCCAGATAGGCGCGCGCCGGGTCCTTGGGACGCGCCTTGACGACGAGGGCCGCTCCGTTGGCGTCGCAGAACGCGCGCACCGCCTTCACCACCCCGCGATCGTCCCAGCCGTTGGCGACGTGGGTGGCGTAACGGCGGCCGCCGGCCCGCCACAGCGCCAGCCTCTGGCGAAGACGACCCCCTCCGTAGATCTCCCGAGTCCAGAGCGTGCGAGGGTTGCTGTTGAACGGGAACGGACAGTAGACGACGACGGGGCGCTCGGGGTCGAGTCCGAGCCGGCGCCGCACCGCACCGGAATCGATGGCCTGAAACTGGTCCAGCTCCGGGAAACCCACGACGGTGGCCCGCCGGCGCATGGTGTCCGCCACCGCCGCGTCGTCCACCCGCTCCGGCGGGCGATGCAGCGACCGGGCCCGGTTGAACTCGAGGATGCGGACGCAGTCCGCGGCGCGCGTGCCCCAGTGCTCCGTGTGCACACCGATCGCGTCGAACAGTGTGCGCCCGACCCCGTCCATCAGGCCCCCGAGATCGAGTGTGTACTGCAACGCGAGCCAGCGCGACCGCCCACCGGCCGCGATGCCGGCGGGTGGACGCAGCGTGACCACGACGTCCGGTTCGACGTCGGCCAGCAGCGGGGCCGGACCGATGTCGCCACGGTACGTCCGCATCCGGGGGGCGCCCTGGCGGAAGGCCGGCAGCGCCAGGCGGCGCTCGAGCCCGCGAGGGCCCTTGAACGTCTCCCGGTCGACGTCCCAGCACTCGGTGTCCCAGCCCCGGGCGAGCGCGCGGTCGACGACGGGGCCGAGGAGACGATAGTAGTTCCGGCGTTGCATGAGGAAGGCGATCCTCATCGCGCGCCCTCGGTCAGGCCGACCGGGCGGCAAGCGCGCATGATCGCCACCGCCACCCGCGGCGCTCCCCGGCCATCCACGGCCTCGCGCCCGAGCGCTCCCAGCTTCCGTCGCAGCCCGGGTTCGCTGGCCACGCGGGCCAGCGTGGCATCCAGCGAGAGCTCGGCGGCCACGATCAACCCCGCCCGGGCCATCTCGTCGACGTTGGGCCGCTGGTTGTCGGCCATCGCCAGCGCCACCACCGAGGCGCCGGTGGCCAGGCACTCGTACAGCGTCATGCCGCCGCCGCTGACCACGAGGTCGGCCCCGACGATGAGCGGCCGCAGCGAGGCCAGGCCGCGGTGCACGGTCACGCCCTCGACGGCGAGGTCGGGAGCGGTCCACGAGCCCACGGCGACATCGACCGCGGCCGTGGGGATGACGCGCTCCACCGCGGCGATCACCGCCATCAGCGCCCCGGTGTCGGCGTCGCCGCCGAGCGTGACCAGCACGCGCCGGATACCGCTGCCTGGCGCCCGGCGCGCCGGATCGGCGTAGGCGGCATCGAGCAGCGCGTACTGGGACCCGAACAGCCGTAGCGTCTCCGGCAGCGTGCGATAAGCCAGCCGCGCGGCGTGCCAGCCGCCGTTGACCACGATCGACACCGGCAGCGCACGGTCGGCCAGGTCGTCCACGACGACGACGCGCGACACCAGCGTGACGAGGTCGCGCATCAACGCCTCGTCCGCCCGATACGAGTCCACGACGACGGCGTCGGGCCGCCGCGCCCTCAGCGTGGCGCGAAGGGCCGGCGCATCGCCCAGCCAGTCGAGCGCGACGGCCGGGGCCGGCTCCCAGCCCTGGCCGGTCACGAGCAGCTCGACGGCGGCGCCGGAGGCGGTCAGGGCGGCGGCCAGCGCCTGGCAGCGGCGGAGGTGGCCGAGACCGACGCCGCGACCGGCCTCAGTGAGCAAGATGACGATGGGCCCGGAGGTCATCGCTGGTAGTGCCCCAGGACCTTCCACAGCGCGGCGACCACGTCCTCGACGTCGGCGTCGCTCATGCCGGGGAAGATCGGCAACGACATGAGGCGTGAGGTGACGTCCTCGGCGATCGGGCACAGCCCGCGCGCGTAGCCGAGCCGCTCGTAGTACGGATGCCAGTACGCCGGCACGTAGTGCAGCGTCACGCCGATGCCCTCCGCGCGCAGCGCGGCGAAGACCTCGTCGCGGCCCACCCGCAGCCGCGCCGGCTCGACCAGCACCGGGAAGATGTGCCAGGCGTGACGCGCCTCGGGCCCGACGCGGGGGACGGTCAGGCCGGGCAGGTCCTTGAGCGCGACCCGGTAGCGCTCGGCGATCGCCTCGCGCGCGGCCAGGAACGTCTCGAGCTTGGGGAGCTGCGACAGCCCGAGCGCGCACTGCACGTCGGTCAGGCGGTAGTTGAAGCCGAGATCGATCATCGGCGACCACAGGGCACCGCTGGCCTGGCGGTCGGCGCTGTCGGTGGCGATGCCGTGGTTGCGGAACCGGCGCACCCGCCGCGCGAGCTCGGCGTCGTCCGTCGTCACCACGCCGCCCTCGCCGGTGGTCACGTGCTTGACCGGGTGCAGGCTGAAGATCGTGAGATCGCTCAGCGCGCCCACCGGCCGTCCCGACACCTCGGCGCCGAGCGCGTGGGCGGCGTCCTCGACCACGAGCAGCCCCCGGGCCCGAGCCAGCGCGCGCAGGGCGGCGAGGTCGCAGGGCTGGCCGGCGAAGTCGACCGGCGCCAGCACGCGCGTCCGGGGCGTCAACGCGGCCTCGACCCGGGCGGCGTCGAGGTTGAGCGTGTCGGCGTGGATGTCGGCGAAGACGGGGCGGGCGCCGAGGTAGAGCGCGGCGTTGGCGGTGCCCACGAACGTCAGCGGCGTCGTCACGACCTCGTCGCCCGCGCCGACCCCGGCCGCGAACATCGCGGCGTGCAGCGCCGCCGTCCCCGAGCTCACCGCGACCGCGTGCCGGGCGCCGACGCGGGCGGCGAAGCGCGCCTCGAATTCGGCCACCGTCGGGCCGGTGGTGAGGAACGTCCCGCGCAGCACCGCCGTCACGGCGGCGACGTCGTCGTCGCCGATGAGCTGGCGGCCGTACGGCAGCAGGCTGGCCCGCACCGGCCGGCCGCCCTCGATGGCCAGGCGCTCACCCACGCGCCAGCTCCTGCATCTCGGCCGGCGACAGCCAGTGCCCGTTGGTCTCGCTCGAGTAGCGGAAGCCGGTGCCCGGCCGCTTGCCGCCCTCCAACCCGGTGAAGGCCCAGGAGGGATAGATCGGCTCCAGCACGAACATGTCGTCGTGCTCGACGACCTGGCGGCTCTCCTCCTCGGCGATGAGCGTCTCGTGCAGCTTCTCGCCGGGGCGGATGCCGATCACGTCCACCCGGCAGCCGGGCGCCACCGAGTCGACCAGGTCGAGGATCCGCATGCTGGGGATCTTGGGCACGAAGATCTCGCCGCCGTGCATCAGCTCCGTGCAGCGGACGGCGAAGCCCACGCCCTCCTCCAGACGCAGCCAGAAGCGCGTCATGCCGGGATCCGTCACCGTGACCGTGCCCGTCGCTCGTTGGGCGGCGAACAGCGGGATGACGCTGCCGCGGCTGCCGATGACGTTGCCGTACCGGACCACGCTGAAGATCGTGCCACGGCCGTAGCCGTAGGCGTTGCCCTGCACGAAGAGCTTCTCGGCGCAGAGCTTGGTGGCACCGTACAGGTTGATCGGGTTGACGGCCTTGTCGGTGCTGATGGCCATGACGCGCTTGACGCCCTGGTCGATGGCGGCGTCGATGACGTTCTGGGCGCCGATGACGTTGGTCTGGATGGCCTCGAACGGATTGTACTCGCACGAGGGGATCTGCTTGAGCGCCGCGGCGTGGACGACCACGTCGATGCCGTGCATGGCCCGCTGCAGCCGGTCTCGATCGCGGACGTCGCCGACGAAGAAGCGCAGCGAGGGATGCTTGAGCCGCGCCATCATCTCCGACTGCTTGAGCTCGTCGCGGCTGAAGACGACCAGCCGGCGCGGCCGGTACCGCTCCAGCATGATGTCGACGAACTTGTTGCCGAACGACCCGGTGCCGCCGGTCACCAGCACCGCCGCCTCGCTCCAGTCGAGCGCTCCCCTCACCGTCACGGGTCCCCCGCCGCGCTCACCGCACGCGCTCCAGCGCGGCGGCGTCGCCGAATTGCAGGCGATGCAGATGCCGGTACGTCTCGCTCCGCTCCAGCAGCTCCGCGTGCCGCCCCACCGCCTCCACGCCGCCGCGGCCGAGCACGACGATGCGGTCGGCCCGCAGCACGGTGGACAGGCGGTGGGCGATCACCAGCGCGGTCGTGCCCTGCACCGCCCGGTCGATGGCCTCCCAGACCACGCGCTCCGACTCGCTGTCGAGCGCGCTGGTGGCCTCGTCGAGCACGAGGACGGCGGGCCGGCCGACCACCGCCCGCGCGATGGCGACACGCTGGCGCTGGCCGCCCGACAGGCGGATGCCGCGATCACCGACCAGCGTGGCGTAGCCGTCCGGCAGCTCCATGACGAAGTCGTGGGCGTTGGCCACCCGGGCGGCGCGGAGCACCTCGGCCTCGTCCAGCCCCTCGCGGCCGTAGACGATGTTGTCGCGGATGGTGGTGTTGAAGAGCAGCGCCTCCTGGGAGACGACGCCGAACAGCCGCCGGTACTCGGCCTGGCGCAGGGTACGCACGTCGCGTCCGTCGAGTGTCACCACGCCCGTCACCGGATCGTAGAACCGCAGCAGCAGGTCGGCCACGGTCGACTTGCCGACGCCGCTGGCGCCCACCAGGGCGACCATCTCGCCGTGGGCGATCTCGAAGCTCACGCCGTGCAGCACCGGCTCGTCGCCGTAGCTGAACGACACGTCGGCGAACGCGATGCGGTCGCGGAATTCCGTCACGGGCTCGGTGCCGTCGGTCGTCTCGGGCCGCGCGGCGAACAGCTCGGCCACGCGCCCCGTCGCCGCCAGCACGCCCTGCACGGTGGACCAGGCCCCCGCCAGCAGGCCGATCTGGGCGACCGCGGCCCGGCCCACGTAGAGGAAGAGGAAGAACGTCGCCGCCGTCAGGCGGCCGGCCAGGAGCTCGTACACGGCCAGGAGGATCAGCCCGGCCTCGACCACGTAGTTGACGAAGCTCCGCGCCGGCTCCTCGATGTGCTTGTGGGCGCTCCGCTTGACGTTGACGCGAACGACGTCGGCCAGCACGCGGGCCAGCCGCCCCTGCTCGAAGGCCTCGGCGCCGAACGACTTCACCGTCCGGATGCTCAGCAGCGTCTCCTGGAAGCGGGCGGCCACCTCGGCCAGCAGCGAGAACTGGTCGGTCATGAAGCGCCGCACCGGTCCGCGGACACCGCGGGTGACCAGCCAGTGCAGCACGACCGCCGCCAGCGCCGCACCGACCAGGCGCGGGCTCGTGCTGGCCAGCAGGTATCCGTAGAAGAGGATCAGCAGCGGCGCGCTGAAGAGCGTTCCCACGATCGTCTCCAGCCCGTGGGTGGCGGCCAGCGTGTCGTTGGACAGCCGCGACACCAGCTCGCCCGTGCGGTGGCGGGTGAAGAAGCTCATGGACAGCGTCAGGATGTGACGGAAGAGGTCGGCCTGCAGCGCCGTACCGGCGCGCATACGGATCCACAGCCCCAGCAT
>JBGPZN010000478.1:0-3020 GCA_041493815.1 Methylomirabilia bacterium | reverse complement strand
GGCGCCGCCCAGCCCTCGCCGTTCACGCCGCGCTCGAAGACGATGCTGATGCTGCTCGCCGCCTTCGTCGGCGCCGCGCTGCTGATCCACCTGGTGTTCGTGGTCCTCGCCCAGCAGCGGCTCGTGCTCGACACGGCCTGGGAGCATCACCCCCAGGTGTCGGCGACCACCAGTGTCGAGAGCGAGCCGTTCACGCTCACCGGTCGAAGCTCCAACCTGATGGTCGAGATCTCGTCGACGCTGTCGCAGAGCTGGGCGTACTTCACGCTGACGCTGGTGAACGCGGAGACCGGCGCCGCCCGCACCTTCGGCCGCGAGGTCCAGTACTACTTCGGCCGCGACAGCGACGGGTCGTGGACGGAGGGCGCGCCGTGGGACCGCGCGTGGCTGCCGTCGGTACCGGCCGGGCGCTACGTGCTGGTCGTGGAGCCGGAAAGCCCGCGCGCGGTGAACTACCGCGTGCGCCTCACCCGCGATGTCCCCCGGCCGCTGTGGCTGGGGCTGGCGCTGGGCGTGCTGGGCGTGCCGCCGCTGTTCTTCTGGTGGCGCCAGTGGCGGTTCGAGCAGCGCCGGTGGGAGGAGAGCGATCATCCACGGTCGAGCTCGAGCGGCGGCTCGGACGACGACGAGTGACCAGGGCCTACGCCGTCTTCGCCGGGCTGGTGCTGGCCACGCTGACCTGGATCCACTTCACCGGCTGGAGTCCGAGCAACGTCACCGAGGACAAGGCCGTCCCCAAATCGGTTCGCGACAACCCCGGGTCGTATCGCTCGAGCTACGGGGGGGCGCGGCCCTACACGGGAGCGAAATGATGACGATCCCCGAGTTCAACTGGGCCCCGATGGTCGCCGCGCTGCTCTACGCCACGATCGGTCTCGCCATCTTCGGCCTGGCCTTCATCGTGGTGGACCGGCTCACGCCGTATCACCTGTGGAAGGAGATCATCGACGAGAAGAACACGGCGCTGGCGATCGTGGTCGGGGCCGTCGCCATCGGCATCTCGATCATCGTGTCCGCCGCGATCCGCTGAACGGGGCCGCGGCCCGTGTCGTACGCCATCTACGTCACCGTCGTCGTCGTCGCCACCGCGGGGCTGGTGTACGAGCTGGTGGCGGCCGCCGCCGCCTCCTACCTGCTCGGCGACTCCATCACGCAGTTCTCCACGGTCATCGGCAGCTACCTGTTCGCCATGGGCGTGGGCTCGTTCCTCTCCCGCTACGTGCAGCGGGGGCTGGCCGCGCGCTTCGTGCAGATCGAGGTGCTCGTCGGCCTGGTCGGCGGCTGGGCGACCGCGCTGCTGTTCGTCGCGTTCGCGCAGACGCCGCACTTCCGCGCGGTGCTCTACGGACTGGTGGGCGTGACCGGCGTGCTGGTCGGGCTCGAGATCCCCCTGCTGCTGCGCCTGCTCCATGATCGCCTGGTGTTCCGCGAGCTGGTGGCCCAGGTGCTCTCGCTCGACTACGCGGGCGCGCTGGCCGCCTCGCTGCTGTTCCCGTTGCTGCTGGTCCCGCGACTGGGGCTGATCCGCACTTCGCTCCTGGTCGGCCTCGCCAACGCGGCGGTCGGGCTGTGGTCCACCTGGATCTTCCGGCGCGAGCTGGCGGCGCCGGGCTTCCTGCGGGCGCTTGCCGTCGCCGCCGTGGTGGTGCTGGGCGGCGGGGCCGTGGCCGCCGATCGCATCACCACGTGGTCGGAGGACCACCTCTACGCCGACGAGATCATCCTGGCCCGCACGTCGCCCTACCAGCGCATCGTGCTCACGCGCGGGGGCGACGACCTCCGCCTGTTCCTGAACGGCCACCTGCAATTCTCGTCGCGCGACGAGTACCGCTACCACGAGGCGCTCGTGCACCCCGCGCTGGCCGCGCACCCGCACCCCCGGCGCGTGCTGGTCCTCGGCGGCGGCGACGGCCTCGCCGTGCGCGAGATCCTGCGCTACCCGGCCGTCGAGCGGGTGACGCTGGTCGACCTGGACCCCGAGATGACGCGGCTGTTCACCGACAACCCGCTGCTGGCGACCGTGAACGCGGGCGCCCTGCGCGATCCGCGGGTGCGCGTGGTCAACGCCGACGCCTTCGTGTGGCTGGCCGAGACCGGCGAGAGGTTCGACGTGGTCATCGCCGACTTCCCCGACCCCCACAACTTCTCCCTCGGCAAGCTCTACTCCCGCACGTTCTACCGCGTGCTCCGCGCGCGGCTGGCGCCGGGCGGGCTGACGGCGCTGCAGGCGACCTCGCCGATGTTCGCGCGCCGCTCGTTCTGGTGCATCGTCGAGACCGTGCGCAGCGCGGGGCTGGCCGCGCGGCCCTATCACGTCTACGTGCCGTCGTTCGGCGAGTGGGGCTTCGTGCTGGCGGGCGACGAGACGTGGGCGCCGCCGCGCGCCTACCCCGCCGGTCTCCGCTTCCTCACCGCCGAGGCGACGCCCGCCCTGTTCGCGTTTCCGCCGGACATGGCGGTGGTGCCGGTCGAGGTCAATCGCCTCGACAACCAGATCCTCGTCCACTACTACGGCGCCGAGTGGCAACGGATGTGAGCCGGGGCGCTCCTCGACTGACCCGCCGCGAGGTGCTGGTCGGCGGCGCACTGCTCGCGGCGACGGGTGGCTGTCGGGCGAGCGCCGCCGGGCCGATGGAGGGCGCGATCGTGGGCGCCGGGCATCAGCTCGGTCACGTCTTGCGCGAGCCGGGCCGCTTGCCGCCGCCGGCGTCGAGCCAGCGCGTGGGCGTGGTCGTCGTCGGGGCAGGCGTGGCCGGTCTGGCCGCCGCCTGGCACCTGGCCCGGCGCCGGGTCAACGACCTGGTCGTGCTCGAGCTCGAGGAGGCGCCCGGCGGTAACGCGCGCTCGGGAGCGTCGGCCGCCACGGCCTATCCGTGGGGCGCCCACTATCTTCCGCTGCCCGGCCCCGAGGCGCGCGGGGTGCGCGCGCTGCTGCGCGAGTTGGGCGTCATCGAAGGGTTCGATCGTGCCGGCCATCCGATCTACGACGAGCGCCACCTCTGTCACGCGCCGCAGGAGCG
>JBGPZN010000563.1:0-2416 GCA_041493815.1 Methylomirabilia bacterium | reverse complement strand
TATCTGCGCGCGCACGTGCCGGGCTTCGCCGGCCCGCTCGAGGTGCAGCAGTTCCGCGGCGGCCAGTCCAACCCGACCTATCACCTCACGGCGGGCGGTCGCGAGTACGTGCTGCGCCGCAAGCCGCCCGGCAAGCTGCTCCCGTCCGCCCACGCCGTCGAGCGCGAGTATCGCGTGATCACCGCGCTGGGACGCACCGACGTGCCGGTGCCGCGCACGTACGTGCTCTGCGAGGACGACGCCGTCATCGGCACGGCGTTCTACGTGATGGACTGCGTGCACGGCCGGGTGTTCTCCGATCCCGCCCTGCCGGAGGCGACGCCGGCCGAGCGCCCCGCGATGTACGATGCGATGAACGACGTGCTCGCGCGCCTGCACACGGTCGACGCGCCGGCGGTCGGCCTCGGCGACTTCGGCCGGCCGGGAAACTACTTCAGCCGCCAGATCCATCGCTGGACCCAGCAGTACCGCGCGTCGGAGACGGAACGGTTCGAGACGATGGAGCGCTTGATCGAGTGGCTGCCCGCGCATCTGCCGGCCGACGACACCACGACGCTCGTGCATGGCGACTACCGGCCGGGCAACCTCATCATGCATCCGACCGAGCCGCGCGTCGCCGCCGTGCTCGACTGGGAGCTGTCCACGCTCGGCCACCCGCTCGGCGATCTCGCCTACTTCTGCATGCCGTACCGGCTGGGCACCGAGTGGGACGGATTCCACGGCAAGGATCTGAAGGCGCTCGGCATCCCGAGCGAGCAGGAGTTCGTGGCCGCCTACTGCCGTCGCGTCGGCCGCGCCGAGATCCCCGACTGGGACTGGTACATCATCTTCGCGATGTTCCGGTTGGGCGCGATCGCGCAGGGCATCATGGGTCGCGTCATCGCCGGCACCGCCAACGACCCCCACGCCCGCAGCCGCGGCGAGCGCGCCAAACCCCTGGCCGACGCCGGCTGGTCCATCGTCCAGACGCTCGCGTGACCCTCTCCGAAATTCCGTTGCCCCCGGGTGGAGGGCGCCCGGCCGGCGCCGCGGAGGCTACGCGACTTCGAAGAGGCCCGCCGCGCCCATACCGCCGCCGATGCACATGGTGCAGACGACGTAGCGGGCGCCGCGGCGCTTGCCCTCTAACAGTGCATGGCCGACCATGCGGGCGCCGCTCATCCCGTACGGATGTCCGATGGAGATCGCTCCTCCATCGACGTTCAGCTTTTCCATCGGAATACCCAGTTTGTCGCGGCAGTAGACGACCTGCACGGCGAAGGCCTCGTTCAGCTCCCACAGGTCGATCTGATCCATCCGCACGCCGGTGCGCTCGAGCAGCCGCGGCACCGCGAAGACCGGGCCGATGCCCATCTCGTCGGGCTCGCAGGCCGCCACCGCGTAGCCGCGGAAGATCCCGAGCGGGTGCAGCCCGCGCTGCTCGGCGAGCTTGGCGTCCATGACCACGCAGGCCGCGGCGCCGTCGGAGAGCTGGCTGGCGTTGCCGGCCGTGATCACGCCCTTCTCGCCGGCGACGGGCTTGAGCCCGGCCAGGCCGTCGGCGGTCGTGTCGGCGCGGTTGCCCTCATCCTTGGTCAGCGTCACCGGCTCCTCACGCGTCTCACCGCTGGCCTTGTCCACCACCAGCTTCGTCGTCGGCAGCGGGACGATCTCCCGGTCGAAGCGACCCTCGCGCTGGCCGGCCGCGGTGCGCTGCTGGCTGGAGAGCGCGTACTCGTCCTGCGTCTCCCGCGTGATGTAGTAGCGCTTGGCCACGACCTCGGCCGTCTCGATCATCGACATGTAGATCTCGGGTTTGTGCTCCTCCATCCACGTCTCGCGGAAGCGGTGCAGGTTCATGTGCTCGTTCTGCACGAGGCTGACGGACTCGAGCCCGCCGGCGACCATGACCGGGACCCGGTCGACGATCACGCGGTGGGCCGCCATGGCGATCGCCTGCATGCCCGAGGAGCAGAAGCGGTTCACGGTGACGCCGCCCGTGGTGACCGGCAGCCCGGCGCGCAGCGCCGACACCCGCGCGATGTTGTGGCCGGTCGCGCCCTCCGGCAGCGCGCAGCCGAGGATCACGTCCTCCACCTGCCCCGGCTCGAGGCCGGCGCGCTGCACGGCGTGCTGGATCACGTGGCCACCGAGCGCGGCGCCGTGGGTGTTGTTGAAGGCTCCACGGTAGGCCCGACCGATCGGCGTGCGGGCGGTCGAGACGATGACGGCGTCAGCCATGGCGATCTCCTATTACACCGCGGCCGTGAGCATGATCTCGACGAGGTACTTGGGGTTGGCCAGCCGGGCCTCCACGGTGGCCCGAGCCGGCGTGTTGCCCGGCGACACCCACGCGTCCCACACCGCGTTCATCTCCTCGAAGCCACGGATGTCGGCCAGGTAGATCGTGGCGGACAGCAGATTGGCCTTGCTGCTC
>JBGPZN010000458.1:0-3166 GCA_041493815.1 Methylomirabilia bacterium | reverse complement strand
CGCAGCATCGACCAGGGCCGCCGCGCCGGGGTCGTCTCGATGCTCGGCGTGCACGCCGGCACGCTCGTGCACATCGCGGCCGCCGCCGCGGGCGTCTCGGCCTGCTGGCCGCTCGGCCACGGCGTTCAGCGCGGTGAAGTACCTGGGCGCCGTCTACCTCGTCTATCTCGGCGTCCGGCGGATCCTCGCGCGCGCGCCCACGGTGGGCGACGGGCCGGCCCGCGAGCGGCGGCTCCCAAGACGGCGCTGTTCTTCCTCGCCTTCCTCCCGCAGTTCGTCGACGTGCCGCGCGGCCACGTCGGCACGCAGATCCTCGTGCTCGGCGGGATCTTCGTGGCGCTGGGGCTCATCACCGACGGCGGCTTCGCGCTGACGGCGGGCACGGCCGCCCAGTGGCTTCGCGGCCATCCAAGGTTCCTGGCCAGCGAGCGCTGGGTCTCCGGAGGGATGTACATCGGGCTCGGGGTCGCGGCCGCCCTGACGAGCGGCCAGCAGAAGCGCGGATAGGCGGTGGCGCGGCGCTCGTCGAGCGCTTGCTAGGGGTGGCGAAGAACCCCGGGCTTTCGCCCCTGCGACCCTCCGGCTATAGTGGTTGTCAGCGTGACTCGTCCTGGCCCTTCTGGCTGTCGAACACTCTCGGGAGGGATCCATGAATCTGATCGGACAGCACGTCACGATCTGGATGACGCCGACCGATCTGTTTGCCGGGGTGCTCGGCCTCGACCACACCCCCGTCGGTGTCGAGCAGCGCAACATCGTTCTGGTCGGAGAAGTCGTCGGCGAGACATCCGGCATCGGGCTCTGGGTGAAGCTCGCCACGGTCCTGAACGAGGAAGGTAAACCCATCATGCCGGCGATCGAACAGACGACGCCCACCATGCTCGTCCGCTGGGAGCACAGCGCCAACGCCCGAGTGTTTGCGCGGAATCCGTCGACGGCGCAGGTGCTCGGGTTCCGACCCCGGTAGACTTTCTCGCGCCGAGCCGTCCGCCGGCGGCGCGGCGCCGCATCGGGGCAGCGCGAACGAATCGGACCATGTAGACTCTGCGTCATGTCGGCGCGCTTGGGCGTGGACATCGGCGGCACGTTCACCGACCTCGTGGTGATCGACGAGGAGAGCGGCGCGATCCGCGTCGGCAAGGTGCTCACCACGGCCAAGGACCCCGCCCACGGCGTCGAGCAGGGCGTGCAGTCACTGCTCGACGACGCCCGGGTCGATCCCGTCCGCGTCCGCGCGGTCGCCCACGGGACCACGCTGGCCACGAACGCGCTCATCGAGCGCAAGGGCGCCCGCACCGCGCTGCTCACGACCGAGGGTTTCCGTGACGCGCTCGAGATCCGGCACGAGGGTCGCTACGACATGTACGACCTGCTGATCGATCCGCCGGCCCCCCTGGTGCCACGCCACCTGCGCCGCGAGGTGCCGGAGCGGCTGCTGCCCGACGGCGCGGTGCTGCGTCCGCTCGACGAGGCGGCCGCGCGGCGGGTCATCGCCGAACTGATCGACGCCGGCGTGGAGGCGGTGGCGATCTGCCTGCTGCACGCCTATCTGAATCCGATCCACGAGCGGCGGCTGGCCGCGCTGGTCCGCGAGGCGGCGCCCCACGTAGCCGTGTCGTGCTCGTCGGAGGTCGTGCCTGAGATTCGCGAGTACGAGCGCGCCTCGACGACCACGGCCAACGTCTACGTGGCGCCGCTCATGGCGCGCTATCTCGAAGACCTCGAGCGTCGGCTGCACGGTCTCGGCATCCCCGGCCAGCTCTACGTCATGCAGTCCTCCGGAGGCATCGCGCTGCCCCCGCTGGCCCGGCGGCTGCCGATCCGCCTGGTGGAGTCGGGCCCGGCCGCCGGTGCGCTGGCCGCCGCCCAGGCCGCGCGCGAGCGCGGCGACTCGCGCCTGTTGTCGTTCGACATGGGCGGGACGACGGCGAAGGCGTGCGTGATCGACGGTGGCGCGCCGCTCGTGGCCCGCGAGTTCGAGGTCGCGCGCGCCGATCGGTTCAAGAAGGGCTCCGGGTTGCCGATCCGCGTGCCGGTCATCGAGATGATCGAGATCGGCGCCGGCGGCGGCTCCGTCGCGCGTGTCGACCGCATGGGACTGCTCAAGGTCGGGCCCGACAGCGCGGGCGCCGACCCCGGCCCCGCCTGCTACAACCTGGGCGGCCGACAGCCGACGGTGACCGACGCCGATCTGCTGCTCGGCTATCTCGACGCCGAGTTCTTCCTGGGCGGCCGCATGCGCCTGGACCGCGGGGCGGCCGAGCGCGCGGTGAGCGAGCACGTGGCGCGCCCACTCGGGCTCGATCCCACGGCGGCGGCCTGGGGCATCCACCGCGTCGTCAACGAGAACATGGCGGCGGCCGCGCGGATCCACGGGATCGAGCGCGGCCGTGACCTGCGCGCCTACCCGCTGTTCGCCTTCGGCGGCGCCGGCCCGGTGCACTGCTGGCAGGTTGCCCGCATCCTGAAGGTCCCGCGGATCCTCCTGCCTTTCGGCGCCGGCGCCATGTCGGCGTGGGGCCTGCTGGCCGCGCCGCTGGCCTTCGACTTCGTGCGGACCGGGCGCGCGCGACTCGATGCGGCGGACTGGGACGCGCTGACGCGGCTCTTCGTCGAGATGGAGGACGAGGGCCGCGAGCTGCTGGCCCGGGCCGGCGTGGCCGCCGGCGACGCCCGGGTGTCGCGCATCGCCGAGATGCGCTACGTGGGCCAGGGCCACGAGGTCGAGGCGCCGATGCCGGCCGGGCGGCTGTCACCCGCCAGCCTGCCGGCCATCACCGCGTCGTTCGAGGACGCCTATCGAGCGCTCTACCACCGACTGCCCCAGGGAGTCCCTATCGAGGCCCTTAACTGGCGGGTCACCGTCTCCGGCCCGCCTCCGCGCCTGGCGTTCGGCGGCGGCGCCGGGCCGCGGGCAACGGCCGACGCCGTGAAGGCGAGCCGGCGCGCGTGGTTCGCCGAGGCGGCCGGCTGGATCGACACGCCGGTGTATGACCGCTACGCGCTCGGCCCCGGGACGACCTTTGCCGGGCCCGCCATCGTCGAGGAGCGCGAGTCGACCGCGGTCATCGGTCCCGGCGCGAGCTGCCGCGTCGACGACGGCCTGACCCTCGTGGTCCACATGCCATGAGCACGCTACTCGATCCGGTCACGCTGGAGATCTGCT
>JBGPZN010000358.1:0-4003 GCA_041493815.1 Methylomirabilia bacterium | reverse complement strand
CTCGAAGCTCTTGTAGCCCGAGTACGGCCCGCCGCTGCCGAATCCCTTCACCGAGGCGTGGATGAGCCGCGGGTTCAGGCGCTTGAGGCTCTCGTAGCCCAGTCCCAGGCGGTCCATGACGCCGGGCCCCATGTTCTCGACCACGACGTCGCTGGTCTTCACCAGCTCCTGGAACATCGTCTTGCCCCGCGGCGACTTCAGATTCAGCGTGACGCCCTTCTTGCAGGAGTTCAGGAGCATGAAGAACCAGGCATCCTCGCCGCGCTTGTCGGAGAGCGCGGTGCGGCCGGGCTCGCCGGTGGGCGGCTCGACCTTGATGACCTCGGCGCCGAGCCAGGCCAGCATCTGCGTAGAGCTCGGGCCCGCCTCGTACTGCGTGAGATCGAGAACGCGAATCCCGTCGAGCGCCTTCGACATGCAGTCTCTCCGATCCTGCGAGGGTTCAGTCCGCGCGTCCACGCATGACGATCTTGCCGACCTGGGCGTCGCTCTCCATGAACGCGATGGCGGCCGGCAGCTCCTCGAAGGCGAACGCCCGGTCGACCGCCGGCCGCAGCCGGCCGTCTTCGAGGAAGGGCAGGATGTCGCGGACGAAGCCGCGCACGGTCTCGGCGCGCTGGGCCGCATTGCGCAGCCGGTTGCTGACGCCGAACACCGTGAGCCGCTTGCTGTGCAGCGCCTCGAGGTCGAGCGGGCTCGTCATCACGCGGTCCAGGTGGCCCACGATGGCGATCCGGCCCTCGAACGCCAGCGAGCGCAGGCACTCGGCGAAGACCGAGCCGCCCACGTTGTTGACGACGAGGTTCACGCCCCTGCCGTCAGTGGCCTTCATCACGGCGTCGTGGAAGTCGCCGGTCCGGGTGCGGACGCCAACGTCGAGGCCGAGCCCGGCCAGGCGCGCCAGCTTGTCGTCGGAGCCGGAGGTGCCGATGACGCGCGCGCCGAGCGCCCGGGCCATCTGCAGCGCGGCGACGCCCACCCCCGACGACACGCCGGTCACGAGCAGCCACTGCCCGGCGGCGAGATGGCCCTGGGCGACGAGCATGTCGTAGACGACGAGGAAGACCAGCGGTGTGGCCGCCGCCTCGTCCCACGACAGGCGCGCCGGCGCGCGCATGGCCTCGCGCGCGTCCGTGAGCGCGTACTCGGCGAAGCCACCGCCGCAGCGGCCCATCACGCGGTCGCCTGCGGCGAAGCCGGTCACGCCGTCGCCGAGCTTCACGACCTCGCCCGCGCACTCGCCGCCGCCGGGCTTGGCCGCCGCGCCCGCCTTGCCGCCCAGCAATTCGCCGCGGTTGAGCGCGGCGGCCCGCACCCGCACGAGGAGCTCACCCGGCCTGGGCTCGGGCGTCGGCGTCTCCCGCAGCTCGACCTTGGTGCCGCCGGGACCCGGCGTGATCCAAAAGGCCTTCATTCTGAACGCTCCTGCTCGAGGGGGCGCGCCCGCGGCGACGCGCGCCCCCGATCGTTCGACTACGTGGTGTAGGCCGAGAAGCGCACGGTCGTCGCGCGCGCCTTGTGGTCGGTGATGACGTTGACGATGGCCGGCTTGCCGGAGGCGAAGGCGCGCTCCAGCGCCGGGCGGATGTCGTGGGGCTTCTCGACGAACTCGCCGTGGGCGCCCAGCTCCATCGCCATCCGGTCGTAGCGGGTGTGGCCGAGGTTGCGGCCCGGCTTGGGCAGCGGCCGCGTCCACGGCGCATCCGCCGTCCAGCCGCCGTTGTTGCTGATGACGCACACGACCGGGATCTTGTGGCGCACCGCCGTGTCGATGTCCATGGCGTTCATGCCGAACGAGCCGTCGCCGTGCAGCACCAGCACCTGCGTGTCGGGCTTGGCGACCTTGGCGCCCACGCCGTAGGGCAGGCCGACGCCCATGGTGCCGAACGCCCCCGAGTTGAGCCGATGGCCGCCCACGTAGGTCGGGATGGCCTGGCGGCCGAAGTTCAAGATTTCCTGGCCGTCGACGACGAGGATGGCGTCGCGCTTGAGGAAGTCTCGGACCTCCTTGCACAGGCGCAGCGGGTGGATGGGCAGCTCGTCGCTGCTCATCGCCTTGTCCTGCTCCGACCCCTTCTCGGCGTCGAGCGTCCGCAGCTTGCCCGTCCAGCTCCCGTACATCCGTGGATTGATCTTGCCCTCGGCCTCCGCGCGGAGCTGCTCGAGGACCGCGCGGGCGTCGCCGGCGATCGGCACGTCGACCTCGCGGTTGTGGCCGAGTTCGGCCGGGTTGACGTCGACGTGAATGACCTTGAGATCGGCGGCGAAGCGCGGCGGCCGCCCGAACTGGATCATCCAGTCGAAGCGCGTGCCGACAGCCAGCACGACGTCGGCCTCGGTGAACGCCTTGCTGCGCGCGTTGAGGAAGGACAGCGCGTGGTCCTCGGGGATCAGACCGCGCGAGATCGGCTTCGTGTAGAAGGGAATGCCCGTGGCCTCGACGAAGGCCTGCAGCGCGGCGGCGCCGTCCGACCACCACACGCCGCTGCCGGCAATGACGATCGGGCGCTGGGCCCGCGCGAGCAGGGCGATCGCTTCCTTGATGGCGCCGGTGTCACCGAGCGTGCGCGGCGACGGCTTCCACGCCGGGGGGTAGCGCACGGCCTCCTCTTCGACCTTCTCGCCGAGGATGTCGCCGGGCATGTCGATGTACACCGGGCCCGGGCGGCCGCTCGTCGCCTGGCGGAAGGCGGTGGCGACGACGTCGGGGATGCGCTTGGCGTCGTAGATCCGCTCCGCCCACTTGGTGACCGGCTTGAAGACCGCGAGCTGATCGATCTCCTGGAACGCCTCCATGCCCAGGTACACGCGCGGGCTGGAGCCCCCGATCGCCACCAAAGGCGCGCAGTCGGTGAACGCGGTGGCCACGCCGGTCAGGAGGTTCGTGGCGCCGGGGCCCGAGCACCCCATGCAGACGCCGGGGCGCCGCATCACGCGCGTGTAGGCATGCGCGGCGAACGAGGCGGCCTGCTCGTGGCGGTGGTCGATGGCCCGGATGCCGAGCGAGATGCACGCCGCCTCAGTCTCCAGCATCGGCCCGCCCATGAGATAGAACATCGTGTCCACGCCCTGTGTGCGGAGCGCCTTCGCGAGAACTTCCGATCCCGTGATCGTCGCCATGACTTGTCCTTTGTGCTAGTTGAACATCAAGACGGTGCGCGCCACCTCGCCGGCCTTCATGGCGCGGAAGGCCTCGTTGACGTCCTCGAGGCGGCCGCGGCGGGTGATCATCTCGTCGAGCTTGAGCCGCCCCTGGCGGTACAGCTCGACGTAGCGCGGCATGTCGACCTTGAACCGATTCGAGCCCATGCTGCAGCCCTGCACCTTCTTCTCGCGCAGGAACGACGGGCCATCGAGCTCGATCTTCTGGCCGACCGGGATCATGCCCACGATCGTGGCCGTGCCGCCCGGTCGCAGGCACTCGAACGCCTGCTCGGCGGCCTTCTTCAGACCGATCGCCTCGAAGGCGTAGTCGACGCCGGGGCCCGTGAGCTCGCGGATTGCCTTGACGGGATCCACCTCGGCGGCGTTCACGCAGTGGGTGGCGCCGAGCGCCTTCGCCGTCTCGAGCTTGTGGGCGATGACGTCGACCGCGATGATCATGCGGGCGCCGGCGATCACCGCGCCCTGGATGGCGGCCAGCCCCACGCCGCCGGTGCCGTAGACGGCCACCGTGGTGCCCGCCTCGACGCGCGCGGTGTTGAGCACGGCGCCGACGCCGGTCGTCACTCCGCAGCCGATCAGCGCCGCGCGGTCGAGCGGCATGTCGTCGCGCACCTTCACCAGGCCGCTGTCGTGCACCAGCATCTGCTCGGCGTAGCTCGACAGGTTGGCGAACTGGTTCACGGGCGCGCCCTTCCACGAGAGCTTCGGCGGCTCGGTGGTGGCGCGCACGGGCCGGCTCTGGCACAGGTGGGTGCGCCCGGTCAGGCAGTACTCGCAGTGGCCGCAGAAGATCGACAGGCAGGCGATGACGTGATCGCCCGGCTTGAACTCGTCCACG
>JBGPZN010000085.1:0-10241 GCA_041493815.1 Methylomirabilia bacterium | reverse complement strand
GCTGGGCGCCTGGCGTGTCGGCACCGGGGCGATGCCGCTGCCGGCGCTGCTCGTGATCCTCATGCTCGGCGTCGAAGTGTTCCGGCCGCTGCGCGAGCTACGCATTCTGCTGCACCAGGGCATGCTCGGGTTGGCGGCGGCCCGCGGCATCTTCGCGCTGCTCGACGCGGTGCCGCTGGTCCACGACCACGCCGAGGGGCCGGAGCCAGTGGACGCCGGCGTGGCGTTCGACGACGTCACGTTCACCTACCCGGGGACGACGCGGGTCGTGCACGGCGGCCTCGGCTTCGCCGTGCCGCCGGGCGGCCGGGTGGGATTCGTCGGCGCCAGCGGCTCGGGCAAGTCGACGATCGCCCGTCTGCTGCTGCGCTTCCACGACCCCGAGCGCGGGCGCGTCACCATCGGCGGGCGCGACCTGCGCGAGCTGAGCCTGGCCCAGATCCGCGGGCGCATCGCGGTCGTCAGCCAGGACACGTGGCTCTTCCACGGCACCGTCGAGGACAACATCCGCATGGGCCGCCCCGACGCGACCGACGAGGAGCTGCGGGCTGCCGCCCGCGCGGCCAACGCCGAGGAGTTCATCGCGCGGCTGCCGCAGGGCTACGCGACGGTGGTCGGCGAGCGGGGCGTGCGGCTGTCGGGCGGGCAGCGCCAGCGCATCGCCATCGCCCGGGCGCTGCTGCGGGACGCGCCGATCCTGGTGCTGGACGAGGCGCTCTCGTCGGTGGACGCCGAGAGCGAGGCGCTCATCCAGGCCGCGCTCGACCGGCTGATGGTCGGGCGCACGACGATCATCTTCGCGCATCGCCTGTCGAGCGTGGTCGGCGCCGACACGATCCTGGTCCTGGACCGCGGGCAGGTGGTCGAGCGCGGCTCGCACGCCCAGCTCCTGGTGGACGGCGGCGTGTACGCGCACCTCATGGCGGCGCAGGCGCGCGACGGCGACGGCGCCACGGCCGTCGACCCGCGCGTCACCCTCAACGGGGCGGCCACCAACGGCGACGGACTGTTCACGGGCGACGCCTCGGCCGAGCCGCCCGACGCCATCGTGGAGGCGGGCGAGATCGGCTGGGGCGCGGTACTCGGCACGCTGCTGGCCAAGACGCGCGGCTACCGCGGGCGCCTGGCGCTGACGTTCGCGCTGGGAATCGCGCGGGTGGCGGCGCTCATCGGGATCGGCGCGCTCGGCGCGCTGGCCGTGCGCGCCGTCTCGCGCGGGGAGTCGGCGGTGGCGCTGCTCGTCGCGCTCGTCGTGGTGGCGCCGCTGGCCGGCATCCTGCACTGGCTGGAGTCCTGGCTCGCCCACGACGTCGCCTACCGGCTCCTGGCCGACATGCGGCTGGAGGTCTTCCGCAAGCTCGACGCGCTGTCGCCGGCCTATCTCACGCGGCGGCGCACCGGTGACCTGGCTGGCGTGGCCACCCACGACGTCGAGCTGATCGAGTACTTCTTCGCCCATACGGTGACGCCGGCGCTGGTGGCGGTGCTGCTGCCGGCGGCCGTCCTCGTCACGCTGGCCGTCTTCGCGCCGCCGCTGGCGCTCGTGCTGGTGCCGTTCCTGCTCTACACCGCGCTGATCCCGGTGCTCGGTCGCGCGCGGATCGACCGGCTCAGCTCGCGCGCGCGCGAGGCCTCCGGCGATCTGAACGCGCACGTCGTGGACACCGTGCAGGGGCTGGGCGAGATCGTCGCCTACGGCCGCGTGCGGGCATGGGGCGAGCTGCTGGTGGCCAAGGCGCGGCGGTTCTACGACCTGCGGCTGCCGTTCCTGCGCGACCTCGCGCGCCAGAGCGCGCTGCAGGAGGCGGCCACCGGTCTCGGCGGCCTCGCCGTGACGGCCGTGGGCGCGTGGCTGGCCCACTCCGGTCGTCTCGAGGCGGCGGCGCTCCCGTTGCTCACCTTGCTCGCGCTCTCGGCCTTCGTCCCGCTGTGGGAGGTGGCGCAGGTCGGCCGCCAGCTCGCCGACACGCTCGGCTCGGCGCGGCGGCTGCACGTCGTCGAGGCCGAGCCGGTGCCCGTCACCGACGGCGGCGGCGTGCCGGCGGTCGTGAGCCCGAGCGCGCCGGCGGTCGAGCTGGCTGACGTCACCTTCGCGTACCCCGGCCGCCCGCGCCCGGCGCTCGACGGTGTGTCGCTGCGCGTGCCGGTCGGCAGCACCGTTGCGCTCGTGGGACCGTCGGGCGCCGGCAAGACGACCGTCGCCAACCTGCTGCTGCGGTTCTGGGATCCGCAGACCGGGATCGTGCGGCTGCTCGGCCACGACCTGCGCGACTACACGCTCGACGACCTGCGCCGCCGCATCGCGCTGGTGGCGCAGGATACCTACCTGTTCAACGACACGCTACGCGCCAACATCATGCTGGCGCGGCCGGACGCCGACGAGCTGGCGCTGGCCGCCGCGATCGAGCGGGCGGCGCTGAGCGACGTCGTCGCCGCGCTGCCGGACGGGCTCGACACCGTGGTCGGCGAGCGCGGGGCGCGGCTGTCGGGGGGCCAGCGGCAGCGCGTGGCCATCGCCCGCGCGTTTCTCAAGAACGCGCCGGTGCTGATCCTCGACGAGGCGACGTCGCACCTCGACGCGGTGAGCGAGATGATGGTCCGTGAGGCGCTCGATAGGCTGGCCCGCGACCGCACGACGTTGGTGATCGCGCATCGGCTGTCGACGGTGCGCGACGCGGACGCGATCCTGGTGTTCGACCAGGGGCGGGTGGTGGAGGTGGGCACGCACGCTGTGCTGCTCGCTCGCGGCGGGCTGTACGCCCACCTGGTCGCGCGCCAGCTCGCGGCGGGGGCGGCGGTGGCGAGCTAGGGCAGGAGGTCGGCGACGATGACGTACGCCGACGGCACCGCTAGCGGCGCGACGCGCTCGTCGGGTCCGAGCGTGACGACGCGACCGTAGCGCCAGGCGAACGGGGCGGCCGCGTCGGGCGCCGGGTCCCGGTACACCTCGAGGCGCCGATCGGGGATGTTGACGATCCAGTAGTCGACGATCTGAGCCCGGGCGTAGAGACTGCCCTTGTGCTCGCGGTCGAAGCGAAGCCGGGACAGCGCCACTTCGACGATCAGCACGGGGCGCTCGGGATGGGCGTCCCGGTAGTCACGTGGATCACCGGGCACCACGCAGATGTCCGGCTCGGGCTCGGACTCGTCGTCGAGGGCGATGGGCAGTTGCGGGCGGACGCTCCACCCAGCCCCCAAAGCTGCTGTGAGCACACGCTGGACCAGCTGAATCGCCGTCGCGTGGAGGCTGTACTGAGGCTCCTTGACGATCATGGCGCCGCCGAGCAGCTCGATGCGATCCGCGGGCCCCAGGATCTCGGCTTCGATCAGCCGGTCGTACTCGAGCCGCTTCCACGTTCTCGCTCGTACGTCCGCGTCACCCATGCCGCTCACGTTATCCAGCCGCCATGGGTCCGTCAACGTCTCGGATCTCAGACAATCGGCCAGCGCGACCGGGGGAGGCTGACGCCGGTCCGGGCGAGCAGCTTCTCGCCGATCTCCTGGACCTTCGAATAGAGCCGCGGCTCGTCCACGAACGTCTGCCGGTAGGCGTCGACCACCACGCGGCCGTCGACGATCACCGTGTGCACGCTGCGGCCGTCGGCGTTGTAGACGAGGTTGTTGATCGGGTTGAACATCGCCTGCCACTCCGGCCGCTGGGTGTCGAACAGCACGAGGTCGGCCTTCTTGCCGGCCTCCAGCGAGCCGATCTCGCCGCCGACGCCGAGCGCCTGGGCGCCGGTCAGCGTGGCCAGCTCCAGCGCGGTCTCCGCCGGGATCTGCTTCATGTCCTGGCGCGCGTCCTTGTACTGGATCGCGGCCATGTTGAGCGCGCGCACGATGTCGAGGTGGTTGGAGTTGTTGGGCGAGTCACAGCCGAGCGCGACCTTCACGCCCCTCGCCAGCAGCTCGGGCAGGCGGCCGTGCTCGCCCACGCCGCGCCCGCCCTTGGCGGCGGTGATCGGGCACATCGCGGCGGTCGTGCCGGTGCGCGCCATGCAGTCCATCTCGGCGTCGTCGAGACCCAGCACGTGGGCGAGCACAACGTTGCGATCGAGCACCCCGATCGACTCGAGGTACTGCGTGGGACTGGGACTCTGCAAGCGGGCCTGGCACTCCTGGCGCGCCTTGGCGCCACTGCCGTGGTGCAGCGTGAGCGACGTGCCGTGCTCGTCGGCCAGGCGCTTGAGGGAGCGCAGCAGGTCGGCGCTGCACGTCTCCAGGGAGAAGGGCATGGCCCACGCCCGCAGCCGTCCGTTCAGCCGCCCGTGCCACGTCTTCAGGAACGCCGCCGTCCGGCTCACGGCCTGCGCCGTCTCGTAGCGCGGCATCGGGAACGGCGCCGGCTGATCCGTGACGCCGTCGCCCAGGATCACGCGGATGCCGGCGTCCTCGTAGGCCTGCAGGCAGGCGTCGGGGAACTTGGTGCTGCCGGGATCGACGAAGCACACGGTGCCGTTCTTGAGCAGCTCGACGATGCCGAGCAGCGAGGTGGCGTGCTCCTCCTCCTCGGTCATCGCCATCTGCAGCGTGAAGACGGTCGGCAGTGGGCTGCCGACGTCGTCGGGGAAGATGCCGCGCACGGCGTGGGCGTAGCTGATGTGCATGTGGCCGTTGACGAAGCCCGGGGTGACCACCATGTGGCGGGCGTCGATCACGCGGTCGGCGCGGGCCGAGACGAGCTCGGCGGCCTTGCCGACGCGGGTGATGCGCCCGTTGTCGATCAGGATCGAGCCGTCTTGCACGATCCGCCGCTGGGGATCGAGCGTGAGGACGTAGCGGGCGTTGTCGATCTTCAGGGTTGGCATGGCCGGCATGGTAACGCATCGCCCGGGCGGTCGCTTGCCACCCGCGACCGAAGCGGGGTATCGTCGCCTCCATGAACGACACCCCGCGCATCACCGGCGTCCTGTCCCCGGTCGTCACGCCCTTCAAGGCCGACCTCTCGCCCGACCCCGAGCGGTTCGTCCGCCAGTGCCGCTGGCTCGTGTCGCAGAACGTGGGCCTGGCCGTTTTCGGGACGAACTCCGAGGCGAACTCGCTGTCGCTGGAGGAGAAGATCGAGCTGCTCGACCGGCTGGTGGGCGCCGGCGTCGACCCCGCGCGCATGATGCCGGGCACCGGGTGCTGCGCGCTGCCCGACTCGGTTCGGCTGACCGCGCACGCCGTGAAGCTCGGCTGCGGCGGCGTGCTGATGCTGCCGCCCTTCTACTACAAGGGTGTCAGCGACGACGGTCTGTTCCGGAACTTCGCGGAGATCATCGAGCGGGTCGGTGAATCGCGGCTGCGCGTGTACCTTTATCACATCCCGCCGGTGGCCCAGGTGCCGATCACGCTCGGTCTCGTCGAGCGCTTACTGAAAGCCTATCCTACCCAGACGGCCGGCATGAAGGACAGCGGCGGCGACTGGAAGAACACGCAGGCGTTCCTCGACGCCTTCGCCAAGGGCGGCTTCGACGTCTTCCCGGGCGCCGAGACGTTTCTGCTGCAGGGCATGCGCAACGGCGGTGCCGGCTGCATCAGCGCAACGGCCAACGTGAACCCGGCGGCCATCGCGCGTCTGTACGACGCCTGGCAGGGCGCCGACGCCGACGCCCAGCAGGCGCGGCTGGACATGATCCGCGGGATCTTTGCGAAGTTCCCGATGATCCCCGCGCTCAAGGCGGCCGTGGCGCACTACGGGGGCGACGCGTCGTGGGGGACGGTGCGGCCGCCGCTGGTCGCGCTCACGCCCGAGCAGTCGAAGGCGCTGGTGAGCGAGCTTGACGCCAAGGGCTTCACGATGCCGGGGCTCTCCGCATGAGCGCCAAGCCGGTCGTCTTCGAGTTCGGCATGGGCGTGGACGTTCACGGCCTCGACGGCACCAAGGCGGCGTGCCGGGCGGTGTCGGACGCGATCCGCCACTCGAGCCTGCCCCTGTTCGCCGACGTCCGCGCGCGGGGCGGCAAGATGCTCGTCGACGTGACGGTCGGCATTCCCGATCCTGCGTCGATCGACGTCGAGCGCGTGCGCAAGGAGCTGCCGCACGGCGAGGTGACGGTGCACCCGGTGGTCGGCGGCCTCAAGGTGCCCGGCTCCGACACCCTCATCGCGTGCGTGGCGATAACCGTCAGCATGGAGGAGGGGTCGGGGAGATGAAGCCACGAGTGCCTCGAACAGGCCACCTGCGGTTCAAGCCGGTCTCGCGGGGCCCGCTACAATGAGCGGGCTGGGACTCACGCGATTGCAACACTTGGTGCTGTGGGTGGCCAACGTCGAGCGCAGTGTGCGCTTTTATTGTGACGTCGTCGGCTTCGAGGTCCAGCGGCGCTATCCCACCGCGGCGTTCCTCAAGATCCCCGGCACCGCCGACGACCACCACCTCGGCCTGTTCGAGCAGACCGGCGTGCGGCCGCCCGACGAGCGCGTGGCGCGCATGTATCACGCGGCGTGGGAGGTCGGCGAGCTGACCGACCTGGCCCGGGCCAAGCAGCGGCTGATCGAGGCGCGCTCGCTGGTTGGTTCGTCCGATCACGGTACCAGCCTGTCCCTCTATGCCAAGGACCCCGACGGGCTCGAGTTCGAGATCTTCTGGACGGTGCCGGAGGGCGCGCCCGCCGGCACCCGCCCGCTCGATCTCGAAGGCGAGCTGGCCCGCCGCGGGCTCGCCGTCCGCTAGGCCGGGAGCGCACGCATGCGACTGAGCGGGAGAATCGCACTCATCACCGGGGCCAGCCGCAACATCGGACGCGCCATCGCCCTGGCGTTCGCGGCCGAGGGCGCCGATCTGCTCCTCAACACGCGCACCAACCGCGAGGAGCTGGAGGCTGTCGCCGCCGACTGCCGCAAGGCCGGCGTGCGCGTGGCCACCGCACTGGCCGACGTCGCCGACGCCGCCGCGGTCGAGGCGATGGTCGCGCAGGGGCTCCGCGAGCTCGGCGCGATCGACGTGCTCGTCTGCAACGCGGCCATCCGTCCCCACACGAGCCTGGCCGACACGACGGTGGAGGACTGGCACCGCGTGCTCGGCGTCAACCTGCACTCCGCGTTCTACCTGGCGCGCGCGGTCGTGCCCGGCATGAAGGAGCGGCGGCGCGGCAGCATCATCGCGCTGGGCGGGCTGTCGAGCCTCACCGGCCGGCCGAACACGGCGGCGGTGACGACGGCCAAGACCGGCCTGCTCGGGCTCGTCCGGGCGCTCGCCGCCGAGCTGGGGCCGTTCGGCATCCGCGCCAACATGATCATGCCCGGGTTCATCGACACCGAGCGACGCTACGCCGAGTGGTACCCGGAGTTCCAGAAGGCGCCGCCCGGCGCGCCCGAGCAGCTCAAGCAGATCCCGCTCGGTCGGCTCGGACGGCCGGAGGACATCGCCGACGCCTGCGTGTTCCTGGCCAGCGACGCCTCCGCCTACGTCACCGGCGACACCATCCGCGTCATGGGCGGACGCTTCATCGGCTGAGCCTCGCGTGACCCCGGTTCCCGCCGGCGACACCGCCCGCGTGACGCTTGGCGAGCTCTATCGCGGGTTCTTCTACGCTGGCGCCCGCGGGTTCGGGGGCGCGATGCCGTGGGCGCGGCGGATGCTCGTCGAGGAGCGTCGCTGGCTCACCGCCCAGGAGTTCATCGACCTCTTCGGCCTCTGTAACTTCCTGCCCGGCCCCAACATCGTCAACATGTCGGTCGTGATCGGCTCGCGCTTCGCGGGACCGCGCGGCGCCGTCGTCGCGTTCGCCGGCCTGCTGACCGTGCCGATGGCGGTCGTGCTGGCGCTGGCTGCGCTCTACGGTCGCTTCGGCCATCTGCCCGGCATCGACGCGTTGCTGCGGGGGGTGGGGGCGGCGGCGGGCGGCCTCGTCCTCGCCACCGGCTTCAAGATGGCCGAGGGTCTGCCGCGCACCGTCGTCGTGGTGGCGTTCCTGCTCCTGACCTTCGCGGCGGTCGGGTTGCTGCGCTGGCCGCTGGTGCCGGTGCTCTTCACCCTGGCGCCGCTGAGCGTGCTGGCCGCCTGGTTCCGCCGCACGTGAGCCCGCTCGTCACGATCGCGCTGCGCTTCACGATCCTCTCCCTGGTGGCGGTCGGCGGCATCACCAGTGTGCTGCCCGAGGTGCACCGGGTGGCGGTGGACGTGCACCACTGGGTGAGCGACGCCGAGTTCACCCAGATGTTCGTGATCGCCCGGGCGGCGCCGGGACCCAACGTGCTCCTGGTGACCCTCATCGGCTGGCACGTCGCCGGCTTGCCGGGCGCGCTGGTGGCGACGGCCGCCGTGTGCGTGCCGTCCTGCACGCTGAGCTACTTCGTCGCCCACGCCTGGCAGCGCTTCCGCGGCGCGCGCTGGCGCCGGGCGGTGGAGGCGGGCCTGGCGCCCATCACGGTGGGGCTGGTGCTGGCCACCGGCTGGCTGGTCGCCCGCGGCGCCCCCGTGGGGTGGGTCGCCTACGCCATCACCGCCGTCACCACCGCGCTCGTGCTGTTCACGCGGATCAATCCCCTCTGGCTGTTCCTGGGCGCCGGCGCGCTGGGCCTGCTCGGCCTGGTGTAGCCGGGCGGCCGCGCCAATGTTGAAGGTTGACTTGACTCTTATAATTAAGTACACCTAACAGACGATAGAGACAGCCAGCCACCGCCGTCCGCACGGGCGCCGGCGCAGCCAGCTACGACAGGTCCCGGCGACGTGGGACCGGATTGGAGCTGGCGCGCGACATGACGCTCCGTAACGTCGTCTTCTGGCTTCATCTCCTGACCGGTCTGACGGCCGGCGCGGTGATCCTCACGATGTCGGTGACGGGCGTGCTGCTGGCCTTCGAGCCCCAGCTCGTGGAGCGGGCCGAGCGCAGCCTGTGGACCGCGGCGCCGCCGGCCCCCGGCACGCCCCGGCTCCCGCTGGCCGTCCTCGTCGCCGGCGCCCAGGCGCGCCAGGGCGTCGAGCGCGCGACCACGGTCTCGGTGCGCTCCGATCCGCGGTCGTCGGTCCGCGTGGGCTTCGGCCGCGCCGGCGCGGTCTTCATCAACCCGTACACCGGCGCGGTGATCGGTCCCGGCTCGACGACCTACGACGTGATGCACGCCATCGAGGACTGGCACCGCTGGCTGGGCTCGCGCGATCTCGGGCGGCCGTTCACCGGCGCCTGCAACCTCGCGTTCCTCGGGCTGGCGATCAGCGGACTCTACATGTTGTGGCCGCGAGCCTGGAGCCGTCCCGCCGTGCGGGCGGTCACCGTGCTCGACGTGCGACTGCGGGGCCGGGCGCGCGACTTCAACCGGCACAACGCGATCGGGTTCTGGTGCGCACCGGTGCTGATCGTCCTCACGCTCACCGGCGCCGTCATGTCCTACCAGTGGGCGAGCGACCTGCTCTATCGCCTGACCGGCAACGAGCCGCCGCCGCCCGCCGCCGGCGGCCTGGCCGTGGCGCGGGCGCCGCGCCCCCAGCACCGCGCGAGCGGCGTGCCGGGGCCCGAGGGCGAGCGGCGTGGTTCTGCGGGCGCGAGCGGGGACCGTGGCGGCGGCGGCGATGCGAAGCCGCTCGACCTCGATGCGGTGTACGCGCGCGCCGCCCGGCAGACGTCGGACTGGGTCACGCTCACCTTGCGGCTGCCCCAGCGTCCCGGCGGCCCCGTGAGCGCGTTCATCCAGGAGCCGCCCACCTGGCATCCGAGCCCGCGCTCCGTGCTCACGCTCGACGCCGCGACCGCGGATATCCTCAAGTGGGAGCCGTTCAGCGGCGCCAACATGGGACGGCAGCTGCGCCTGCTCGCCCGTGTCCTGCACACCGGCGAGGTGGGCGGCGTGATCGGCCAGCTCATCGCCGGCCTCGCGTCGGCCGGCGGCACGTTCCTCGTCTACACGGGCGCGTCGCTCGCGTGGCGCCGCTATCGCCTGTGGACCGCGCGACGCCGTGTTGCCGCTGCCGCCGACCGCACCGACACCGGAATCGTCTCGACTTCGTGACCACTCACCGACACGCCAGCCAATCACGGCAAGCGACCGTGCCGAGCCAGCCCGCAGTGACGACCACTACACGGGAGGCTCCGCATGCGTCAGCTTCGTCGTTCCATCCACTGCTCCGCATCCCGCCGACTCCGCCGGCTCCTGGCGCCGACGGTGGGTGTCGGCCTGTTTCTCGCCTCGTCCACCGCGTGGGCCCAGACGCAACCCCCGGCCCCGGCGCCACCCCAGACGCAGCCCCAGGAGGACATCACGCTGCCCGGCGTGGACGTACGCGGGCAGGGGGGGCGCGACTACCGGGCGCCGTCGTC
>JBGPZN010000174.1:0-7151 GCA_041493815.1 Methylomirabilia bacterium | reverse complement strand
TGCCGTAGGAGAAGTTGAGCAGCAGGTCGGTCTTGGGCTGGATCCGGTAGAAGCCCGTGAGACCGATCACGTGCTCGTCACGGTCGAGCTGCTGCACGGTGTCGTCGAACTTGACCGTCGTCCACGCGTAGTCCAGGCCGACCGCGTAGCGCTGGGCGAAACCGTACTCGACCGACGGCGACAGCACGTTGGTGGTGCTCTTGATCCGGCCCACCAGCTCGGTGCCGGGAGGGTCGCTGGTCCGGGCGAAGTCCTCCTTCAGCTTGAACTTGAGGCCGCCGGGAAAGTCGAGGAGGAGGTTGCCGAGGACGAAGTAGTGCTCGGTGTCCTGGCTCTCGAGGTCCACGTAGCGGAGGATCTCGGCGCGGAAGCCGAGGTCGATCTTGTGCCGGCCGAGCGGCAGCTCCAGCACGAAGCCCGGGATGGTCTTGAAGATGACGTCGTCCTGGGCGCCGCTGGGGGCCTGGAAGATGTTCGACTCGTACTCGACGCGCTCGGAGATGAACGGGGAGATCTTGAAGCCGGGCAGCCCCAGGTCGGGCCAGAGGGCGTTGAGGTCGACGGCGGCCGCTGCGGTGGGGGCTCCCAGGGCCGCCGACAGCAGCCCGACCATCAATAGAACGGATTTCCCCGCGGCCTGCCACACACCCCTGTCGGCCACCAACGACCCCCCGATTAGGACGTTGGCGATGATAGGGGAGCGGCGCCGCACATGTCAAATTACCGAGCTACTTCAGCCGCTTCAGCACCCGGCCCGTGGTGTACTCAGCATATGTGAACCACAGCCCTTCCCAGAGCTGGACCTGCAGCGAGTCGCCGTCCTTCTCGTAGACCTGGGTCGTCCCGTGCTGGGAGCTCTTCGTGCTGCTCACGTGGCGCCACCCGTTCGCCTCCAGGGTGCTGCGGATGGCGGTGGTGAGGCTGTCGAGCTCGAGACGGCCCCGATAGATGTGGCGGCCTGCCTTGACGTTCGGCGTCTCGATGACGGTGGACTCGTCCTGCTGATAGGCGAGGCCCTTCGGCACCGGGATGTCCTCGAACTCGCTGCGGACGGGACGCGGCGGATTGCTCGCACAGGCGGTCAGCAACAGGGACACGGCGAGCACGGCGGAGAGCTTTCGCAATGTCATGCGCGCATCCTAACAAGCGCCGCTGCGCGCGGCCAAGAAATATGGCGCGCGAACGCGGCGACCGGCGCCTCAGCCCTGGACGCTGAACCCCCCGTCGACGGGGATCGCGGTGCCGGTGACGAAGTCCGACGCCGCGCTGGCCAGGAAGACCGCGACGCCGGCCATGTCGTCGATGCCGCCCCAGCGGCCGGCGGGCGTCCGTCGCAGCACCGAGTCGTGCAGCCCCGGGACCTCGCGTCGCGCGTTCTGGGTGAGGTCGGTGTCGATCCAGCCCGGCAGCACCGCGTTCACCTGGACGTTGTCACGGGCCCAGGCCACCGCCATCGACCGGGTGAGCTGGACGATCCCGCCCTTGCTCGAGCCGTAGGCCGGGGCGAAGGAGGCGCCGAAGATCGACATCATCGAGCCGATGTTGATGATCTTGCCCCCGCCGGCCGCCTTGAAGGCCGGATACGCAGCCTTGGAGCACAGGAACGCCGAGGTGAGGTTCGTGTCGAGCACGCGCCGCCACTCGTCGAGGGCGAGCTCCTGCACCGGCTTGCGGACGTTGATGCCGGCGTTGTTGACGAGGATGTCGAGGCGTCCGGAGCGCTCACGCGTGGTGTCGACCAGCCGCGCCACCGAGCGCTCGTCGGCGACGTCGGTCTCGACCGCGTACGCCTCGCCGCCCCGGCCGGCCAGATCGTCCACGGCCGCCCGCGACTTGTCGGCGTTGCGCGCGGCGATGACGACCCGGGCCCCTGCTTCCGCCAGCCCGCGCGCCATCCCCAGGCCGATGCCCCCGTTGCCGCCCGTGACGATGGCCACCCTGCCCTTGAGATCGAACACGGCTGCCTCCCTGTCGACTGTAAACCTTACAGCGACCACCGCAGCGCACGGAGGGTACATCAAATGCTCGAGCCCGGCACGATTCTCGCGTGTCCGCGAAGTCGAGCGGTACCCGCCTGTCGCACCTCACGCGCGGCCGGAAGGGCAATCGACAGGTCTGGCGAGATCCCGTTGGGGGGTGTCGGGGGGGAGCGACGCCGCTCCCCCCTGACAACGACAATCAAAACGCCAGGACACTCACGACGCGCTGAGACTCGCGACGGTCGGGAGCGCCAGCGTGACGAGAGTGCCGTCGGCGGGAGACTCGAAGGCGAGCGTGCCGCCGTGGAGGCGGGCGATGCGTTCGGCGATGACGAGGCCGAGGCCGCGGTGGCCGGGCTTCGTCGAGTGCAGGAGGCGGATCAGGAGATTCGCGTTCGTGGTTCGCAGGCCGGGGCCCCAGTCGCGCACCGTCACGCGCGTCTCGTCCCCTTCCACCGAAGCGCCGACCCGCGGAGGCTGCGCACCGCCGGCGGCCGCGGTCGCCTCCACCGCGTTGCGGAACACGTGGGCGAGGGCCAGCGTCAGCAACGCCGCGTCTCCCCTCACGGTCGGCCAGCGCCCATCCGCCAGCGTGACCGGGCCGCCCGCGTCCTCTCGCGCGGCCGCGGCGACCGCCCTCAGATCGACCACTGCCCAGTCGCCCCGCTCGAGCGACGCGACCGCGAACGCGGCCGGCAGCATCTCGGCCAGGCGGCCGAGCTGCTCGAGCACGGTGCGCAGGCTGTCCTCGGCGAGCGGATCGTCGCGCACGGCGCGCTTGAGGACCTCGACGTGCATCGTGAGCGAGTTCAGCGGGCCGCGCAGGTCGTGGAGCAGCCGCCCCAGGTCCGGCGGCAGCGGCCGCCGGCCCGGATCGTCAGCGGCCATCAGGTCAGGCGGGCCGACTTCACCGCCTGGATACCGTACTTCGCCAGCTTGTTGTAGAGAGTCTTGAGGCTGATGCCGAGGAGCTGGGCCGCGCGCCGCTTGTCCTGGCCCGTCCCCTCGAGCGCGCGCAGGATCATGTCGCGCTCCATCTCGCGGATCGGCGTGACGGGGGCGCTGGTGGCGGCTGGCGCGGGCGCCGCGGCGCGGAGCACGGTGTCGGGCAGGTGCTCCGCCTCGATGAGGCCGGTGCCGCTGATCACCACCGCCCGCTGGATGACGTTGCGCAGCTCGCGCACGTTGCCGGGCCAGTGATAGCGCTCCAGCTCTTTCTCCGCCTCGCTCGACAGGCCGCGGACCTGGCGGTTGTCCTGCCGGTTGAACTCCTCGATGAAGGTCCGGGCCAGCAGCGGCACGTCCTCGCGGCGCTCCCGCAGCGGCGGCAGATGGATCGAGAAGACGTTGAGCCGGTAGAACAGGTCCTCGCGCAGCGTGCCGTTGGTGATGGCCTCGCTAGGGATCTGGTTGGTCGCCGCCACCACGCGCACGTCGACCTGGATCTCGTGCTTGCCACCGCCGACGCGCCGGAAGCTCCCCTCCTGCAGCACGCGCAGCAGCTTGGCCTGCGTGTTGGAGTCCATCTCGCCGATCTCGTCGAGGAACAGCGTGCCGCCGTCGGTGAGCTCGAAGCAGCCCAGCCGCCGCTCGGTGGCCCCGGTGAAGGCGCCGCGCTCGTGGCCGAACAGCTCGCTCTCGATGAGCGTCTCCGGAATGGCGGCGCAGTTGATGGCGACGAACGGCTTGGTGCGCCGCTTCGACAGCGCGTGGATGGTATGGGCCACCAGCTCCTTGCCGGTGCCGCTCTCGCCGTAGACCAGCACCGGGGCCGTGCTCGTCCCCGCCAGCTCGACCCAGCGGTAGACCTCCTGCATGCTGCGCGACTGGCCGACCATCTGGCCGAAGCTGCCCTTCTGGCGCAGCTGGTGACGCAGGAGGTTGACCTCGCGCGAGAGCGACTCCTGCTCGATCGACTTCTCCAGGAGTACCTGCAGCCGCGTGGCGTCCACGGGCTTGGTCAGGTAGTCGAAGGCGCCGTGGCGCATGGCCTCGACCGCCGTCTCCACGGTCCCGTGGCCCGTCACGAGCAGGACGATGGGTGGCCGGCCCGTCTCCCTGAGCTTCTGGAGCAGGGCCAGACCGTCCATCTCGGGCATCGTGAGATCGGTGACGACCACGGCCGGGTGCTGGGTCTCCACCAGGTTGAGGGCCTCCTCCCCGGAGGAGGCGGTCTCCACCTCGTAGCCCCACTGCCCGACGACACGGGCCAGGCCTTCGCGCTCGGCCGGCTCGTCGTCGACGACGAGGATCTTGCCGGACCTCATCTGGTCTCGTCTGTTCGGACTCACGGTTGTCCCTGGCTACTTCTTCTGAACCTGCAGGTTGTCGACGACGCTCTCGGCCCGATTCGACCGTGCCGTTAAGGTAACCAGTGCCGCTGCTCGTGTCAACGTCGACCCGAGTGAGATTGGACGCCTTCTCGGCGATGGGGACGCGCGGGACGGACAACAACTAGCCGAAATCGTGGGAGGGAATCGCGTGACCGCGGACCGGTATCGGCGTGACCCGACCTGCCCGAACGGAGAGCACGCCGTCCTGCGATTGTAAGATTCCCTCCACGAGCAAGACCGGCGCGGTAACGAGCACGAGCCGATGCCGCGCGAACAGCCCGGGCGTGACGATGACGTTGGCGATCCCGGTCTCGTCCTCGAGACTGAGGAACACGAAGCCCTTGGCCGTGCCCGGCCGCTGGCGCACGATCACGCTGCCGGCCACGCGCACCGTGGCGCCGTCGGGGCGATGCCGCAGATCGGCCGCGCGCACGACGCCGGCCTGCGCGAGCATCCCCCGGCGCAGCGCCATCGGATGCGGGCCGAGGGTCACGCCGGTGCCGGCGAAGTCGGCGGCCAGCCGTTCGTCGGCGTTCATCTTGCCGAGCGGTGACGCCGCCGGTGCCGGCGTCGCCGCCGTCGCGAACAACGGCCCCGGCGCCGGCACCGCGGCCGCCCACAGATCCGCCCGGCGTTCGCCGCCGAGCGCGGCGAACGCGCCGATCGCCGCCAGCGTCTGCGCCTCGTCGCTCGCCAGCCCCGCCCGCGCGGCGACGTCCGCCACCGAGACGAACAGCCGCGCCTGCCGCGCCGTCACCAGCGAGCGGGCGGCGCTCTCGCGCAGTCCCTTGACGTAGCGCAGTCCGAGCCGCACCGCCCACCCGGCGTCCACCGCCTCGACCCCGCACGCCCACGCCGAGCGGGTGACGTCGACGGGCAGGATGACGACCCCGTGGCGCTGCGCATCCTTCACGATGGTGGCGGGATGGTAGAAGCCCATCGGCTGGTTGTTCAACAGCGCGGTGTAGAACGGCACCGGGTGCCGCACCTTCAGCCACGCGCTCGCGTAGGCGAGCAGCGCGAAGCTGGAGGCGTGCGACTCGGGAAAGCCGTACAGGGCGAAGGCGGTGATGGCGTGCACGATCTCGTCGGCGGCGCGGCCCTCGATCCCCTGCCGCGCCATCCCCGCCCGCAGCTTGGCCTCGATCTCCACCATGCGCCGCTCGCTGCGCTTGAAGCCGAACGCGCGGCGCAGCTCCTCGGCCTCGCTGCCGCTGAAGCCGGCCGCCACCATGGCCATGCGCAGCAGCTGCTCCTGGAACAGCGGCACGCCGAGCGTGCGGGCGAGGATCGGCTCCAGGCTCGGATGCGCATAGGCGACCGGCTCGCGCCCGCGCCGCCGGCGGATGTAGGGATGCACCATGTCGCCCACGATGGGCCCCGGCCGGATGATGGCGACCTGCACGACGAGGTCGTAGAACTTCTCGGGATGGATCCGCGGGAGCGTGGCCATCTGCGCGCGGCTCTCGACCTGGAAGACGCCGATCGTGTCGGCCCGCTGCAGCGACGCGTACACCTCGCGATCGTCCTGGGGCAGATGGGCGAGATCGACCTCGCCGCCGGTCTCACCCACGAGCCCGATGGAGTCTTGCAGGACCGACATCATCCGCAGCCCGAGCAGGTCGACCTTCATGATGCCGAGCCCCGCGCAGTCGTCCTTGTCCCACTGGATCACCACCCGCCCCGGCATCGTGGCCGGCTCCAGCGGCACCACGTCGTCGAGACGGCCGCCGGCGATCACCATGCCGCCGGAGTGCTGGCCGAGGTGGCGCGGCAGGTCTTGCAGCCGCGTCCACAGCGCGGCGAACTTGCGGATACGCGGGTGCCGCGGATCGCAGCCGGCCTCGGCCAGGTGGCGCGTGAGGACCTCGGCCGGATCCTGGTAGCCCCAGTTCGAGACCAGGTGCGCGAGCCGATCTTGCAGCTCGCCCGGCAGGCCGAGCGCCTTGCCGACCTCGCGGGCGGCGCTGCGTCCCCGGTAGGTGATGACGTTGGCGGTCATGCCGGCGCCGTGGCGCCCGTAGCGCCGGTAGACGTACTGGATCGCCGCCTCGCGTCGCTCTCCACTCGGAAGATCGAGATCGATATCCGGCCACTCCCCCCTCGCCTCGCTGAGAAAGCGCTCGAAGAGCAGATCCATGCCCACCGGATCGACGGCGGTGATGCCGAGCGCGTAGCAGACCGCGCTGTTGGCGGCCGAGCCGCGCCCCTGCACCAGGATGTCGTTGGCGCGACAGAATTCCACGATGTCCCACACGATCAGGAAGTAGCCGGCCAGGTCGAGGCGCCCGATGAGCTCCAGCTCGTGCGCGATCTGGCGGCGCGCGCGCGGAGCCAGCGGGCCGTCGCCGTAGCGGTGGCGGGCGCCGGCCTGCGCGAGCTCGCGCAGGTGCTCGAGGGCGGCGGTGGCGGGCGGCAGCGGGAAGTCGGGGAAGCGATAGTCGAGGTTCTTGAGCGTGAAGCCCAGGCGCAGCGCCAGCGCGCCGGTGTTGGCGAGCGCCTCGGGCAGGTCGCGGAACCGCTGGGCCATCTCCAGCCCGCCCTTGAGGTCGCGCTCGCCGTTCTTCGTGAGCCGGCGACCGGCGTGATCGAGATCGGTCTTCTCGCGGATGCACGTGAAGACGTCGGCCACCGCGCGGCCGCCCGGCCGGCCGTAGAGCGGCTGGTTGGCCGCTACCAGCGGCAGCCGCGCGGCGCCGGCCAGCGCCACCAGGCGGGCGAGATCACGCTCCTGCGCGCGATCGAGATGGCGTTGCACCTCGACGAAGCAGTTGTCGCGGCCGAAGATCCCGGCCAGCCGGTCGAGGATGCCCCGCGCCGTCTCGCCGTCGCCGCGTGC